>DAIMZG010000345.1:0-1505 GCA_036734065.1 Catalimonadaceae bacterium | reverse complement strand
CGTGTACGCCCTAACCGTCACGACGGCCTCGGGTTCGGTGACCCGGCGCGTGGTGCTGCAATAGTCCGCGCCGATGAAGAAAAGCCGGAAGTCGTATGACTTCCGGCTTTTTCGTTTGTAGAGGGCTGAAACCTTCCCCGGTATTGGAAACAGAAATTTTGCTTACCAAGAAAATTTTTCGAACGCCGCAGGTTTTCCCGCGTAAGCAAAAAACGTTGAATAACGCCCTCCCTATGCTTGTATGAATACATTACTAAGGCGTACGAACTGGCTGCACCTGCTGGCCGCGTGGGCTATTTGCTTACTGGCCGGGGCTATCGGTGCGTTTGCTACCCAATCGTCCGTCCAAACCTGGTATCCCACCCTCGAAAAGCCAGCCTTCACCCCTCCCGGGTGGCTCTTCGGCCCGGTCTGGACTACCCTCTACCTCATGATGGGCGTCGCGCTCAACCTGATCTGGGAGCGTCGGTATTTTCCTTATGCCCCCGGTGCCCTGCGTCTGTTCGGCGTGCAACTGCTGCTCAATGCTGCCTGGTCAGTGGTATTTTTTGGCTTACAAGACATTGGCGGCGGGCTGATCGTGATTGGGCTGCTCACTTTCTTCCTGATTTCTACTGTGCTGGCCTTTCATCGGGTGTATAGCCCAGCCGGCTACTGGCTGGTGCCCTACCTGGCGTGGGTTGCCTTCGCGGCCGTGCTCAATGCCTATATCTGGGTGTTCAACTGATCCCCCTCCTGATCGCTCCGGGCGAACCGCTTTTGATCGGCTGATGGCACGCGTTCATCGCGCCAAATCTGTACCTTCGGCACGGCCATTTTCCACTTGTTTTCGATTGCCATGTTGCTCTACGAATCGTTGGTCAAGACGGACCTGCTGCTTGGCGTGCTCCTGACGGTTTTGTGTCCGCTGGGCTTGCTCTTCTTCGGCGTGGGCCATGCGGCCCTGCGCAAGCGTCTTTTGGCCTACTGGCGCGTATCGGCCCTGCTGATGATCACAGTCTATTTGTTCATTGCGCAGTTGCCCGTAGCGTTCGTTACCGGCACGCTGGCGCGGGCCGCCATTCTGGTGGTGCTCTGGCGCGGCGACGGCCTGCTCGGCGATCGGCGCTTTGCGGCAATGGGTAGCCACTGGGCGGCCCGCGCATTCCGCCTCTGGCGTGGCATCATGACGGCCTATTGCCTGGTGGGGGTGCTATTCACGCTCCCGCTGGTGGCCTGCAGTTGGCCGTCCGGATGGGACTTTTGCAACGTCTGGCCCGACACCTTGTGGTTTTTTCATTTCTACTTTCACCCCCACCTGTCGCTCCGTACGGCGGGCGTGCTGGCGCAGATCGGGCTGGGGCTCTACGCCTTCTACGCCCTGCTCGTGCTGCGGAGTATTCGCAAAACCCGTCGCAGCTACTGAGCCGTTTTTTTCGCGGCTGTACGCCCCACCACCGCGTAGAGCGGATCGGTGGGCATACGCAACCCAAACGTCCGGGGGCTCAGGTCGAAGAGGCGGATGG
>DAIMZG010000344.1:0-1519 GCA_036734065.1 Catalimonadaceae bacterium | reverse complement strand
TATCAGCACATATATCCGGTTATGTGCGCTATAACTCCAGGTGGTCGAGGGGACTTTGGATATTTTGCAGCGATCGGGTACTGACTTGGGTATAGATCTCGGTGGTTTTTGCTCGAACGGTGGCCCAACAACGCCTGAATATAGCCCAGTTCGGTGCCATTTTCCAAGAGGGGGTGTGCCCAAGCCAGGGCAGCGTGTGGAGTGATGTCCGTACGCTGGTGGGCGCGTGCCCAGTTGCCCAAGTCCGCGCTTACGACGGGCGGGTCGGCGGCTCGCCAAACCGCGCCTTGCGGAAGGGGGCCGAGGCGGGCCGGGGTGGTTTGCGGAGGGCTGCCCGGGCCTCGGCGGGCAGGTGCAGCATATCCTGGCAGGGGGCCGAGCAGCAGCCTTCGTGCGCGGCTGCGCAGGTCGGGCACTGGATAAACAGCAGGTTGCAGGCCTGGTTGCGGCAGTTGACGTGCGTGTCGCAAGGGGCGCCGCATTGGTGGCAGTGGCTGATCACCTCGGCGCCGATGCGCTCGCCCAGTCGCTCGTCGAAGACGAAATTCTTGCCCCGAAACTTGTTGGGCAGTCCCTGCCCCTGCGCCTGCCGGGCGTATTCGATGATGCCCCCGTCGAGCTGATAGACCCGGGCAAAGCCGCGGTGGCGCAGCCAGGCGCTGGCCTTCTCGCAGCGGATGCCGCCCGTGCAGTACATCACGATGGGCCGGTCGCGGTGGGGTGCCAGCAACTGCTCGACCACGGGCAGGGCCTCGCGGAAGGTGTCCACGTCGGGACAGAGCGCGTGCTCGAAGCGGCCGACTTCGCTTTCGTAGTGGTTGCGCATGTCCACCACCAGCGTGTGGGGGTCGTCGGTGAGGCGGTTGAAGGCCGCCGCGTCGAGGTGCTGGCCGCCCCGGGCGGGGTCGAAGGTGGCGTCGTCGAGGCCGTCGGCGACGATCTTGGGCCGTACCTTGATCTTGAGTTGGTAGA
The DNA here is from genome assembly GCA_036734065.1 of Catalimonadaceae bacterium. GTDB lineage: Bacteria > Bacteroidota > Bacteroidia > Cytophagales > Flexibacteraceae > DAIMZG01. The sequence goes on along the minus strand of DAIMZG010000344.1, from coordinate 547 downwards.
ACGACTTGCCGTTGTCGTCCACGGCCAGGTTGAGGCGCACGCCGTCGAGGTGCGGCAGGGCATAGAGGTCGGCGCGGAAGGTATCGAGCAGGGCCGTGGGCAGACTGAGCTGGGCGTTGATGCCCTCGTGGGCGACATAGACGCGCCCATAGACGCGCCAGGCTTGCCAGGCGGCGTAGCGCGCGTCGCGGAAGGCCCGCGGGTCGGCGACGGGAAAGTAGCGGTAGAACGAGAGCGTCGTGCGCGGCTCGGCGTCCTCGACGAGCCGCTGCCGGAGCTCGCGACGGTTAACACGGTTGTGGAGAAACATGGCCACAAGAAAAATAAAAGCCAAACAAAGTACCGGGCAAAGGTACGCACCTGCGCCGGGGAATCGCCAATGTGCGGGCCGCAGGGCGAAGGTATTCAGCCCCAAAAGCCGACGCCCCCTCGCAAAAAGTGTCGGTTTCCAGCCGCGACCCAGCCGCCGACTTCACCGCTCGAAATGCGCTGATTGGCTAAGCAAGACTTGTTTTCCGACTTATTGCGGTGAAGGGAAGGGCACAGC
>DAIMZG010000343.1:0-1521 GCA_036734065.1 Catalimonadaceae bacterium | reverse complement strand
GGTTCATGATGCGGGTGTAGATGTTGCCAAACTCCTTGAGGGCGAACAGGTTGGCCCCGTGCTCGGCATTTTTGAAGTTGTAGGAAGTGGTCTGGTAGATCGGTACAGCGCGCGACTGGGTGGTACCATCTACCTCCTGGCCTGCGTGGAGTTGCAGGGTTTCGAAACGGGCATTTTTCAAATCAGACATAACTAAAAGGAAAGAAGTAGGGTGAAAACAAGTAAGTGAGTAAAATATCGGTAGCGGCGCCGACCGGAGCAGGTACCGGGACACTTGCGCCCCTTTCCGACCGGAAAAGCGCGCAGGCGCCTACGCAAAGCACACTGGGTTTTCGCACGGAAAACCGCAGCACCCCTTGCGGGCACTAACAGCTACAACAACAGGAACGAGAAAGGCGCTGGGGCGAAAGGATGTAAACGGCGGCAAGGATTTGCATAATGACCAATTTATATGTCCTAAAAACTTAGGTCAGGAATTAGCACCTTTCCACGGAGGGCGGTTGCTAGGAGTTCGTAGAGCCTGATCTCTCCCTCCTTCTGTATAAATCAATCGGCGCCGACAGCAGCGACCCGGATTGGATGGGGCAATGATAAAACACAAATCGGAAAAACCCTAATCGGGGGCGCATTTTTGGGCGCGGCTCGGTTTGGGCCCTAGCCCAGCACCGCTACAGCGGGCCAATCGGCGGGAATCAGTTGCAGACGGGCCAGGGCATCGGCCACGGGCTGCACCTCGTCGGGGCCAACGTCGGGGGCGGTGGCCCAGCGGGTTTGGGCATACCAGGCGGCCGCCTCGTCGGGCCGCAGGCCGTAGCGGGCCGCCACCCGGGCGGGCGCGTCGGCATCGGCCATGAACGCCACGGCCACCCGGCGCACTACAACCAGCACGGCCTCTAGCGCCGCGCGCTGGGCGGGCCACCGGGCGGCATGCACGGCCACCGCAAAGCAGGGCCAGGGCGTAGGGCATTCGCCCAAGCGCCGGAACACGCCCGCGTCCACCAGCGGCTGGGTCGTAAACCGCTCCCAGAGGAACACATCGGCCGCGCCGTCGGTCAGGGCCCGCTGCGCCCCGGCCAGGTCGTTGACCACCACCATCTGGTCGTCGGTCAGCGGCCAGCCCCGCTGGTGGGCGTCCACGTAGCTCATCAGGTGCGAGCCCGAGCCAAAGCGGCTGATGGCGTAGCGGGGCGGCCCCCCGCGGGAGGCCGCCCCGTGGAGGGCCGCCCCGCGGCGGCCCGCCAGGTCGGCCACCTCCCGAAAGGGCGACCCGGCACCCACGTGCAGGCCCCAGCGCAGCGGCGAGGTGACGTACCACTGTACCAGCCGCACGGGCTGGCCCTGCGCGGCGGCCCGCACGATGCCCTCGGTGAGGGCCACCACGGCGTCGGCTTCGTCGCGGACGAGGGCTTCCATCATCCGGCCGGTGCCTTCGGGATAGTCCGTCCAGCGGACCTGTACGCCCGCCCGGGCAAAGTCGCCGCGGGCGATGGCCTCGTGCCAGGGCAGGTTGAAATGTTCGGG
>DAIMZG010000342.1:0-1533 GCA_036734065.1 Catalimonadaceae bacterium | reverse complement strand
CGGCGGGCATCATCGCCGTCGAAAACGAGCTTAATCCGCCGCTGGTCAATGCGGCTTTGGGCATCGGCATTCCGCTGTCGTTGCTCACGGTGGCGGGCTGGTACTGGCTGCTCGAATATCTCACCCGTTGAACACAACTCCAGCGGGCAATTCGTTACGTACCTGTTGATCGAACCACACGCTATTCGCTTTGCCTACACCCGCATTTTATTCCCGCCCCCTGGCCGTCGTGATGGCGATGGCCGCCTGGCTGCTGGCGTCGGTCAGCTACGGACAAGGCATAGAAGGGCTGGTCACCGACGCGGGTAACGAGGCCTTGCCCTTCACGACGGTGAGCGTAGAGAATACTACGCAGGGCACGTCGGCCAATGCCGAAGGCCGCTACCGCCTGTCCCTCGCGCCGGGCACCTACCGGCTCGTTTTTCAGCACGTGGGCTTTCGCCAGCAAGTCCGGACGGTCACGGTGGACACCACCTTCCAGACGCTCGACGTCACCTTGCCCGCCGAAAACTTCCTCCTCCAGACGGTCGTCATTGACGCCAACGCCGAAGACCCGGCCTATCCGATCATGCGGGCGGCCATCGCGCACCGCCGCTTCTACCGCGAAGAAGTCGAGACCTACGAAAACCGGGTGTACATCAAGGGCGTGGGTCGGCTGCTCGACTATCCCGACTACGCCATCGTCCGGCAGGAGCTGCGCAAAAATGGCATTGACACGGGCATTGTGTTTCTGACCGAATCGGTGTCGCGGGTGCGCTACACGCAGCCCGACCGCTATCAGGAAGAAGTGATCGCCCTCAAGACCAGCGGCAGCGACGAGCTGACGTTCATCAACCGCACCACGCGCGTGAGCTTCTACGACCCCGTTGTGCTGCGGGCCGTATCGCCCCTAGCCAGTACGGCCTTCAACCACTACGCCTTCCAGCTCGATGGCTCGTTCGAAGAACAGGGCTTCCTCATCCACAAGATCAAGGTGACGCCCCTGCGCAACAAGGCACCCCTTTTTCGGGGGTATATTTATATCGTAGATAAGCGTTATAACCTCCACAGCGTCAACCTTCGGCTGCAAGTGGCGCGGGCCGACGTGCACGTCCGGCAGGTATTTGCCCCGGCCGACGGCGAAGCGTGGCTGCTGCGTACGCACCAGGTGGACTTGAAGGGGTACGAAAAGCTGCTGGACATTTTCCGGGTAGATTTTTCTTTCCAATACTTGGTCAGTCAGTCCGAATACCGCGTGCAGCTCAACCCTGACCGGGAACGTCTGCGTCCTGACCCGGCGCAATTGCCCTCACCCGACAGCACCGAGAAGGCGCAACTGGCCCGTGCCGACACGGCCCGGGTGCCGACCCAACGCGACACCACCCGGCCTTCGCGCCAGCAAGTGCTGGCCAAAGCGGCCGAACTCAAACGGCAGGCCGCCGAAGCGAAAGACGAGGCCGATGCCCCACCCCCGCCCCGCGACGAAAACGACCTCACCCTGCGCCTCGACTCGAACGCCACGGGCAAGGGCGAAAACTACTGGCAGCAACTGCG
>DAIMZG010000341.1:0-1543 GCA_036734065.1 Catalimonadaceae bacterium | reverse complement strand
TAGCGTAACGGGTCAATAAAAATATATGTTCATTCGTTCAAGTATTTTTTTTAGTCTCTTATTCGGATGCCTCTGCTGGCTGATCAGTTGCGGCCGGGCCATGCAGCCCGTGGCCGGGCCAACTGCTTTGCAGGAAAAAGACGTAGCCGTCGAACAGGTAAAAGCCCTGCACGCAGGCGTGCTGCTGGTGCGGTTGCCTACCCGCACCCGCTCCGAAGAGGCCCTGCGCCTGCTGCGCCGCGACGATCGGGCCGACTCGATGGCGGCCCAGGTGCACCGCGAACACGACCAGATCGTGGCAGCCTTCGAGCGCCACTTCGACTTTTGCCCGGTCTATTATTTCTATGGCACTTGCTCGGACACATTGCGCAACGGCTGGGCACGCCAGTGCCTGCGCAACGCCGACCTGCTGCCCGACACCACCGTTCATCTGCACGAAGGCTACTGGTTTGTGGCCGAGTTTTCCTCGACCGAAGGCGCCATCGGGATGAACACGCTGGTCGTGCGCGACGACCACTTTGTACCGCTCAGACGGCCTTTTCCCTACCGGGTAGCCGTCCGCTCGGCCTACACGCCCCTGCCGCGCTCGCGCGAAAAGTCCGTCCGCCTACTCAACCAAAGGCTGCACCGCTTCTACCGAAAAGTGCGATGAAAAGCGGGGTAAGGTGGGTACGGGCGAGTTGGCTGCTCTTGGTGTGGGCGGGCTGCCAAACGGCCGATGCGCCCGACTGTCTGCGCAGCACCGGCCCCATCACGCGCGAAGTGCGCACCCTGCCGCTGTTTTTTGGCCTTGAACTTTACGACGGCGTAGAGGTCGTCTTCACGCCCGATACCGTGCAGGTGGTGGAAGTGGAGGCGGGCCGACACCTGCTGCCCGAAGTGTATACCGAAGTGGCCGACGCGCTGCTGCGCATCGGCGACCGCAACCGCTGCCGCTGGGTGCGGCGCTACGACGTATCCCTGCGCGTACACATCCGCAGCCCATCCCTGTATTTTTTTCGGCTCTACGGCTTTGGCGATTTGCAAGTGACTGATACCCTGCGTGGCCCCGCTTGTCACTTGCTGCACTACGGCCGGGGGCGGGCCATGCTGGCCCTGCGCACCGACGAACTGATCCTAGACCAAAACGGCGTGGGCACCACGGTACTGGGCGGCTCGACTCGGACGGCCCTCGTGCAGGTGCAGGACATTGGGCCACTCGAAGCGGGCAGCCTGCGGGCGCAGTCTTGGCGGGTGATTCACCGGGCGGTGGCCGACGCCCGCATTGGCCCCGGCGACACGCTGCGCGTCACGGTCGAGAGCTGGGGCAGCCTGCGCCACGGCGGCGCCCCGGTCATAGTGCGCGACGGCGACGGCAGCGGGCAGGTGATCGCAGAAAGATAGGCGGGGAAGGGCCCCCACCACTTTTTGGCCACGTGCTGCGTAAACTGAAAACCTCCGGGATCGGGCGCGCCATCTGCCCAGGCCCCGGAGGTTTTCTTTAATGCCACTCAGAACCGGATGCCGAAGCTGAGGGCGTTGGCCTGCGGGTCTATGCCCCGGT
>DAIMZG010000340.1:0-1550 GCA_036734065.1 Catalimonadaceae bacterium | reverse complement strand
TTATCTGCTTTCATCTTGCTGCAAAGCAATTCAATGCGCCCGTGATCTGCAAATGGGCCGTTCTGTTGGGGGCCAAATGGCAAACCCAAAAGGGTTGATCCGCGCCCATTTTTTTCGTTGGTGCCCGCTACCGCACGGGCGCGTGGTAATCTGCCCAAAGTTTGTATCGCCCCGGGCGATCCTACTCGTGCTCAGGCAAATAGTACATGCCCCAAGGCTTAGACCTATCACTGCCCTCGCGGGTGGGCTGATCTAATGACTATCTTCATAACGCAATCAGCAAATCATTATTCTTTTGCGCTACGAATCTGAAATACGGGAGATTGTGCAAAGCCCGGCGGCCATTGGCGCGTGGGGGTTGGCAGGGTCGGGGGCGGTTTGGGGCATCACCATTGGCCGCGCGTACTCGGTCTGCCAGAGGCGAATAAAGATCAATATTACCTGTTTGCATTTCATGCGTGTTTTACCGTTCCGACTGGCTGTCAGTCAGGGCTTTTCAAACAGATTACATAATCAAAATCAAGCGTTTTTATGGATCACGTTTTGCGCTTCCAACAAGTGAGTCATCGCCGCGAGGAGGCTTATGGCCCCGAGGAAGAAATTCTAGAAGAAACCAAGGAGACCGCTGCCGCAGAAGAGGCCGACATCCGGGATGAGCTGCACCCCACGCACGAGGCTCAGGATGAAGAAGAGGAAGAATACGAAGACGACGAAGCACCCCGAGGCGGGCGCGGCTGGATGTTCGCCTTCATTTTTTCGACGCTGCTGGGCGGAGCAGCGGCCTACGGAGCCTATCACTTTTACAGCCAGCACACCGCATTGGCGCAGGCAAGCAGCACGGCCATCGGCTCGGCTGCGGCCGCCGTAGATTCGGTAGTCGTGTTGCACCGTACCATCGAGCAACGCCTCGTCGAGATCGAAACCACCGTGGCGCAGTTCGAGTCGGACAACAACGACTTGCAAGCCCGGCTCGATGAGGCCCTGGCGCAGGTGAGCCGCTATCGGGGCCAGATCAATAGCACGGCGGCCTTGAAAAAGAGCGTGGCCGAATACCAAGCCAAGTTGGCCGAAGTAGAAAAAACCAAGGCTGACTTGGACGCCGACATTGTGGCCCTCAACGACCAGGTTAAGAGCCTGCAAGCCGAGAACGCGGGCCTACAGGCGCAGATTGATGCCCTGCGCAGCGACAAAAAGAGCCTTAGCAGCGAAATCGAGCAGGCCGCCGATGTGAAGTTGCACTCCCTCAGCGTGGAGCCGCAGCAGCAGAAACGCAAAGGCGCCTTGCCCACAACCTCGGCCCGGCAGGCCAATTTGCTCGTGTTGGGCGTCACGGTCAGCGAAAATCGCTTTGCCCAAGCGGGCGAAAAAGTCCTTCATTTCGTGGTCACCGACCCGGAAGGCTATGTGCTGGCCGAAAACGAAGAAGTTACGTTCCGCACGGCAAGTGGCGAGGCCATACCCTACACCATGCAGAAAAACGTGAGCTACCAGCGCAAGGCTGAGCGGGTAACGCTCAACTGGGAAGGCACGCGCAAGTACATCCCCGGCGA
>DAIMZG010000339.1:0-1557 GCA_036734065.1 Catalimonadaceae bacterium | reverse complement strand
CCAGGGCGTAGAGCACCGGAAAAGGAAGGCGCGAGAGCGCACGCAATAGCCACATAGGGCGATGCTACGCAATTTTGGGGAAATAATGCCCAAGAAACCCGCTTTCAATGAGTGAGATCAACTTCAGCGAATCCAATTATTTTGACTCATTCTAAACAGTGCGTAGTTTTATGACCTCATTCGGGACCGTGTTATCCCGTTTGCTGTCCTCTGTGCTTCGTTTTTTATGAACAAAACTACGTTTCGTACCCGGTTGCGCCGCTTGCACTTGTGGCTGGCCATTCCTTCCGGCCTGATCGTGCTGGTCATCGCCCTGACGGGCGCGCTCTACGCCTTTGCCGAAGAGTTGCGGCCATTGCTCTACCGGGCCCACTACTTCGTACCCGTACCGCCGCAAGCATCGCCTTTGCCGTTGGGACAGTTGCAAGCCGTGGCCCAACTGGCCCTGGGCGAAGACCGACCCATCGGCAGCCTGGAGGCCTACGCCGACCCTGCCCGCACCGTCGTTTTTCGGGCCAGCGCTTCCGACAAGGACGCGCTGACCTACTTCGGGCAGGTAGTCTATGACCGCAAGGCGTACGTCAATCCCTACACGGCCGAGGTGGTACACCTCGAAAATGCTCACCTCGAGTTTTTTCAGTTGATGCTAGCCTTGCACCGGTATTTGTGGCTCAACAAGTCGGTGGGCAGTCAGCTTGGCGGGGTGGCCGTGCTGCTCTTCGTAGGGCTGCTGCTCACGGGCGCGTGGCTGGGCTGGCGACGGCAGCGCACCGTCCGGTCGAACCTGGCGGTGCGGTGGCGGGCCATCCGCCCCTACGATGTGCACCGCCTCATTGGGTTCTACGCCCTAAGCTTCGGCCTGGTGGCCGCCCTAACCGGGCTGGTGTGGGCCTTCGAATGGTACGCGTCGGGAATGAAGTGGCTGGCCAACGGCGGGCAGGCCCTCGAAGCCCCAGCGGCGCCCAAGCAATCGGTGGCGGCCCCCACGGCCGATCTGCCCCTCGATGACATGCTGGCCGACGCGCGGGGCCAGATGCCCACTGCGCATACGTTCAGCATCAGTTTGCCCACCGACCCCGACGGCGTGGTGCGCATCACGGCCCGCCCCGAGCCGCGCTACCGCCGCGAGCGCTTTACCTACGACCGCCACGACGGCCAGCGCCTGCACCAAACCCATTTTGGCGAACTGCCCCCCGGCGACCAGGCCCGGGCCCTCAACTACGACGTCCACACGGGGGCTGTGCTTGGCCTCTTCGGGAAGGTGCTTGTATGCCTGGGTTCGTTGGGCACGGCCGCGCTACCTATCACGGGTTTCTACCTTTGGCAGCAGCGCCGACAGCGGGCGCACGACCGCCCGGCGCGACCGCGTTCGGCCACCTCTGCCTGAAATCTTTCAGGGGGTACGCACTCACATGGCTGGGCATCCCTCCAAGGGTTCTGTATAGATGCTGAACAGAACCCTTGGAGGGCTTTTGGAAATCTATGGCGGAGCTTGCGTAACGCTTATCTCTATTCGGTCGGATAGGCAAACTGCTCGCGGGCCGAGTCGCGCACTTG
>DAIMZG010000338.1:0-1566 GCA_036734065.1 Catalimonadaceae bacterium | reverse complement strand
CAGGGCGAGGCCATCGCCCGCAACCTGCGCGAAATGTTTTCTTTGCGCGTGCCCATCGTGAGCATTATCATTGGCGAAGGGGCTTCGGGCGGTGCACTTGGCATCGCCATCGGCGACCGGGTGCTGATGTTGGAAAATACCTGGTATTCGGTGATCTCGCCCGAGTCGTGCTCGTCTATTTTGTGGCGCAGCTGGGATTTTAAGGAGCAGGCTGCCGAAGCCTTGCGGCTGACGGCCCAAGACATGCACCAGCACGGACTGGTGGACGGCATCATTAGCGAACCGCTTGGGGGAGCGCATACCGATCCGCCCCGGATGTTTCGGGTGGTCAAGGAAGCCATCTTGGCCGAACTAGCCACCTTGCAAGAACTTACGCCTGCCGAGCGCATCCGACAACGCATTGACAAATTCTCTCACATGGGCGTAGTGCTCGAAAGCAAAGCCCTGAGCACCCGATGAAAATTGGCTTGGCACTTTCGGGCGGCGGGGCGCGCGGCTTTGCGCACTTAGGCATTTTGCAGGCCCTGCACGAAAAAGACATCCGCCCCGACGTGATCGCCGGCACCAGCGCCGGGGCCATGGTGGGGGCCTTCTACAGTGCGGGCTTTGCCCCGACCGAGATTTTCAAAATCTTTACCCAGACCAGCTTCGGGCGTTCGTTGCGGCCCGCCCTCAGCGCACGCGGGCTGCTGCGGATGGATTTTCTGGAAGTGTTTTTCCGTAAATACCTCTCCGACGACGCCTTCGAAAAGCTCTCTATTCCCCTCACCATCTCGGCGACCGACCTGGTACGTGGCAAGACAGTCTACTTTTCGGAAGGACCGCTGATTCGCCCCTTGTTGGCCACGGCCTGCATCCCGGCCCTGTTTCAGCCCGTCGAAATTGGCGACCACTTTTACGTGGACGGCGGTCTGCTCAACAACCTGCCCGTAGATCCGCTTATTGGCTACACCGACTATGTCATTGGTGTCAACGTCAATCACTACCACGTGCAGTCCGACGTCAAGTCGGTGCGGAAGGTGTTGGAAAAGTGCTTCCAACTGGCCATCAGCACCAATGCCAAGGCACGCATTCAGCAGTGCGATCTTTACATGGAGCCGCCCGCATTGGGGCTCTTCAGCATTTTTGAGGTGGGAAAAGCGCAGGATATCTACGACATCGGCTATCGCTACGCAATCAAATTAGACCTGGACGACATCCGATAGGGCATGGCACAATCCAACTTTATTGACTACATCAAGCTTTACTGCCGCTCGGGGCACGGCGGCGCGGGCTCGACCCACTTCCGGCGTGAGAAGCACGTACCCCTTGGCGGGCCCGACGGCGGCGACGGCGGCCGGGGTGGGCATATCGTCCTGAAAGGCAATGCCCAGCGCTGGACACTGCTGCACCTGCGTTACCAAAAGCACGTCCTGGCCCAACACGGTGCCAACGGCGAAGGGGCTACGCGCTCGGGCGCGCAAGGAGAAGACATTGTGCTGGAAGTACCCCTCGGGACGTTGGTTCGCGATGCCGAGACCGACGAGCTCCGCGCCGAAGTCACCCACGACGGTCAAGAAGTGGTGG
>DAIMZG010000337.1:0-1569 GCA_036734065.1 Catalimonadaceae bacterium | reverse complement strand
GATCACCCGGTAGTTGTGCGGTTCGTGGGGCGAATCCAAATCTAGCCCGTAGAGGCGGTCGGTGCCGACGTAGCATTGCAGCCAGCCGCGTTCGGGATAGCCCGGCAAAGCAGGCATTTCGGCAAAATTGAGCTGAGCCAGCAGGCGGAGCGGCACGCCCCGGCGATCGTGCGGAAGGGCCATTTCGGCAGGCAGCCAGGCCGCTCCCCCCAGCCGACTAGCTGCCAGGGGCAATTCGGCTACGCGCTCCGTACGCAGGCGCACCACCCACCGGACAGAGGCTTCGATTGGCTCGCGCAAGGGTTCCAGAATTGGGGGGAGGGAGATCATGCCAAGAGGTTTTGTATAGGCCCACAAACAAATGTAAGCGATTTTCACGCGTGGTGAGCACCGGGCCTTTTCGGGCCGAGGAGTGACCTCTGCGAAATATTTCTTCTAAAAATCAGTTACTTATATAACCTTTCTCTCCGGTCAAAAACGCCTCCGCCTGAGTTTGTACCGCTACGCTACCCTCCTCTTTGTGCTGGTGGGGTTTGTCCCCGCGACGTGGGCCCAGGTGAGCAACCTGCGTTGCCAATGGGTGCGCACAAGTGTCAGTACAACGCTCGACAGCCTGACCGTAGAACCCGCCTCACTGCGGTGGACCAATCTGCCCGACAGCCTCCGGGGTCGCTACCGCTTCGACTTGACCACCAACGTGCTCTCTTTTGATCTGGAGGCGGGCTGGCCCGACTCCGTAGAGGTGTGCTACCGGGTGTTGCCTTTTCGGCTGGGGCAGCCCGCCTACCGCCGCGACGTGGCCCGGTACGATTCGCTGGCTTTCTTCCGCGATCCGCCCCGGATGGCCCGCATGAACGAAAACCGCGAGCAACTTTTCGCCACCGAGGGCATTCAGAAAAACGGGAGCATTTCGCGCGGGGTGGCTTTTGGCAATCGGCAGAGCGTGTTTGTTAACGGGGCACTCAACCTGCAAATGGAAGGTAAGATCACGGAAGATGTGCAACTGACGGCCGTGATCTCCGACCAGAACGTGCCCTTTCAGCCCGAGGGCAACACGCAGCAGTTGCAGGAGTTCGACCGGGTGTTCATCCAACTCGATCACAAACACGGACAGTTGCTGGCCGGCGACATCGTGATGCAAAACCAGCCGTCAGCTTTTTTGCGCTACTACAAGAATACGCAAGGCGGGCAGATGGCGGCCCGCTACCAGGTGGGTGACAACTCGACGGCCACCACGAGCGTGGGCGCGGCTGCGGCCAAGGGTAAGTTTACCACGCAGCCCATCGAAGTAATTGAGGGGGTGCTGGGTCCCTACCGCTTGATAGGGCCTAATGGCGAAACGTTCATTATTATTCTGGCCAACTCCGAGCGCGTCTATCTCGACGGCAAGCCCCTCCGGCGGGGCTTCAACTACGACTACGTCATTGACTACAACCAGGCCGAAATTACCCTCACCAGCAATGTGCTCATCACCCAGTTTTCGCGCCTGCGGGTGGACTACGAATACGCCGAGCGCAACTACGCCCGCACGATCCTGAACGCCTCGCACCACCAGGAGTTTGATCGGCT
>DAIMZG010000336.1:0-1580 GCA_036734065.1 Catalimonadaceae bacterium | reverse complement strand
GACATTGAGGCGTGGAAGGATTTTTTGGGGCGACTCAAAAACCCGACCGAGGCCGTGACGATCGGCGTGGTGGGCAAGTACATCGAATTGCCCGATGCCTACAAGTCCATTACCGAGTCGCTCGTCCACGCCGGAGCCGAAAACGAATGCAAGGTGCAGCTCAAGTGGATTCACTCCGAAAGCCTGCTCGACGAAGGCGATTTGCACCGCCAGCTCAGCGGGCTCGACGGCGTGCTGGTGGCGCCGGGCTTCGGCGAGCGGGGCTTTGAAGGAAAAATCCGGACGGTGCGCTACGCCCGCGAGCGCGGCCTGCCGTTTTTTGGCATTTGCCTGGGGATGCAGTGCGCCGTCATCGAGTTTGCCCGCCACGTGTTGCACCTGGCCGAGGCCTCTTCGACGGAGATGCACCCCGACACGCCTCATCCCGTCATTGCCATGATGGAAGAACAAAAGCACATCACGCAGTTGGGGGGCACCATGCGGCTGGGCGCCTACGTTTGCGAATTGCGCAAGGGTACCAAAGCGTACACGGCCTACGGCAAGGCCACCATCCGCGAGCGCCACCGCCATCGCTACGAGTTCAACAATGCCTACCTGGCCGACTTCGAGGCGGCAGGCATGATCCCCTCGGGCATCAATCCGGAAACGGGCCTGGTCGAGATTGTCGAGCTGCGCGACCACCGCTGGTTTGTCGGCACGCAATTTCACCCCGAACTGCGCAGCACCGTGCTCAGCCCGCACCCGCTGTTTGTGCGCTTTGTGCGGGCCGCCATTGTATACAGCAAGCAGAAAGACGCGGTTGAGTCGAAAATATAACGTAATTTTGCGGCCCTGATCGGGTACTTTCTGGCCTCAGTGGTACCCGTTTTTATTTCTTTCGGCACCCGCGGGTGTCTCCACGTTGCCTTATGGATCGGAATCAGCTTATTGGCTTACTGCTCATTTTTGCGCTGCTGCTCACCTACTTTACCGTGTTTGCGCCGCAGGTGCCTACCGCACCGCCCCAACACCAAGAAGTAGCCGAGCAACTGGGCGCCGCGCCCGATACGGCCACGCCCGACCGGGCCGAAACGGAGCCCGACTCGGTGACGCGGCAGCAACGCCAAGCGCGGATGGGCGCTTTTGCCCAGGCCGCCGAAGGCGAGGCGCGCACCGTGGTGCTCGAAAACCAGGACATCAAGGTTACTTTCAGCAACCGGGGCGGCATGGTGCGGGCCGTCGAGTTGAAAGACTATCGCACCTACCGCCAGGAGCCGCTGGTGCTCTTCGACGAAACTACCAACAACTTTGCCCTGCGGGTCAATACCGGGCAGGGCACCCTCGACTTGGCCCAACTTTTCTACGATACCGACGCCCCCGCCACGCTGACGGTGGCCGCCGGCGATACGCAGCGCGTCACGTTTCGCCTGACCCTGGGCGATGGGCAGGCCGTCGAGCATACCTACACGTTGGCCGACCAGGGCTTCGAACTGGGATACAACCTGCGCTTGCGCGGGTTACAACGCACCCTGCGGGGCGAGCAGGTCGAGTTGCTTTGGGAGGAACGGCTGCGCCACCTCGAAAAAGACATTACGCAAAGT
>DAIMZG010000335.1:0-1589 GCA_036734065.1 Catalimonadaceae bacterium | reverse complement strand
GACCTGGCCCGTATCTACGATTTTCCCGACACGCTGCTGGCGGCCCTGCATCCCTACATCACGCTGCCCGTTGCAGAAGCCGCGCCGCCGACGGCTTCGGCCCGCGCACCCCTGGCACCTTTCGACCTCAATGCGGCCGATACGCTCGCCCTCAGGCGGATTCGGGGCATTGGCCCGGCCCTTGCGCGGCGGGTGGTGGCCTACCGTACATCTCTGGGCGGCTTTCGCCAGTCGGAGCAGGTACGCGAGGTGTGGGGGCTGCCCGATTCGGTCGTCACCCAATTGCTGACCTTGGGCTTTGTGACTGAAGACTTCGGGCCGCAACGCCTTTCGCTCAACCACAGCGACGAAGCCACGCTGGCGGCCCATCCGTACCTGAGCCCCCGCCAGGCCCGGGCGCTGGTGGCCTACCGGGCGCAACATGGCCCTTTCCGGCAGGTCGAGGACTTGCGGCAATTGCACGTGCTTAGTCCCGAAGACTTGGCCCGGCTGTTGCCGTACGTGGTGGCTGACTAGGCTCCCAAAAGGCAATCGGCCTACCGTGGCCGAATGCCGCAAGATTCACGCAGTAATTTCAGGGAGCAGCGGTGCGTGAGCCCCGGCTCGTGCCGATGGCTACGGGGCTAGCCGCTCAGAAATGCTATCTTTGTCGCCCGCCGGGCGAAAGGGCGGGTGTGCGTATGAAAGAGAAGATCGAAAAGATTGTCAACATCAGGAATCGGCAGGCGGCCTTCGAGTTCGAGTTCATCGAAATCTTCGTGGCGGGCCTTTCGCTGCGTGGCACCGAGATAAAATCTATCCGGCAGGGGCGGGTCAATTTGCAAGACGCTTACGGCGTGTTCAAAGACGACGGCCTCTACGTGGTCAACCTGCACGTGTCGCCCTACGAGGCGGGCACCTACAACAACCACGTACCCCGCCGCGACCGTAAGCTCCTGCTCAAAAAGAGCGAGTTGGCCAAGCTCCGCAAAAAGTTGCAAGAGCAGGGCCTGACCATTGCCGTCAAGCGGTTGTTTATCAACGACCGGGGCTTTGCCAAGCTGGAGGTAGCCCTGGCGCGGGGCAAAAAGCTGTTCGACAAGCGCCAAGACCTCAAAGAAAAAGACGCCAAGCGCGAACTCAACCGCATCCGCCTCTGACCATGACCGAAGCCGGCATCTGCACCCTGAGCTTGGTACCCGTGCGCACCCAGCCCGGCGACCGCCATGAACTCTGTACCCAATTGCTTTTTGGCGATACCTACACGCCCCTGGAAAGCACCGCCGACGGTGCCTGGCTGCGCATCCGCATTGATTTCGACGATTACGAAGGTTGGATAGACCACAAGCAGCACCAGCCGCTGGCGGCGGCCGTACGCGCCGCGTGGCGCACCGAGGCCCCGCACTACGTGGCCGAGCAGGGCGCCGTAGCCAAAGGTTCCGACGGGGACGTGCCCTTGTTGCCCGGCAGTTGTTTGCCCGCCTACGACGGGGGTGTTTGCCAGTGGGGCCAACTGCGCTATACCATTGTGGGCGCGGCTATCAAACCCCAAAATCCGCAGCCCTTCCCGGTGCTGGCCGATCTGGCGCGCCGCTTCTACGGTGCGCCCT
>DAIMZG010000334.1:0-1603 GCA_036734065.1 Catalimonadaceae bacterium | reverse complement strand
CATCTGGTTGACGATTTTTTTCTCCTTGCCCGAGCGTTCGTCGGTTTGGGTATAGACTACCTTGCCCTTGAACCAGGTTTCGGCATCCTCATAATGAAACAGGTCGGCCAGGTTGAGCTTGCTTACGTTGGTCAGCAAAAACTCGGGCACGGTGCTGCTCAGCATCTGGTAGAGCCGGGCTTCGGCTTCGGTAAACGACACCGCGTCCACCAGGTACTGTTCTTTAATTTTATTGACTTTGCCGTCTTCCGTTTCGCGGAAGTAGGTGATTTTACACAAAAACCAGGTTCTCATTCGGTCGGAGTTAGCCGCCCTTGCGGGCCGGAAAAAGACGCAAGATAAGTACCCCGCTGCCGGAAAGCCAAGGCCACTGCTCATCCGGCAGTCTCGGGTTTGGGCAGCGGACACTGCAGTGGGTGGGACATTGCACGCGCCCGGTACTTTGGGACTTGAGCAAGGATGCCCTACCAGCCGCCCCCCTCAAGTTGCCAACGCGCACCCCGCACGAGACGAGCGCAAAATCCGTTTCTAGAAACGCGGACGTATATAACTGTTGCGCGTTCGCCCCCGTGGCACCCGGCAATGCTATTGGCGTGGACACAGGACTTTTTTTCTATTTCATCTGTTTTGTAGCGTGTTTTGCCCGCCGCTTGCGCATCCCCGCAAAAAGAGGTGCTTTTTTCTCAATATTGCATTACATGGATTCTTCCCCTTCTCCGCTTATTGGTATTACCCTTGGCGATTATAATGGCATCGGCCCGGAAATTATTCTGCGCACCCTGGCCGACGAGCGGGTGCTGCACTACGGCACGCCCGTGGTGTACGCCCCCTTGCCGGTGCTCACCTATTACCAGCAACTGCTGCAACTAGAAGCGGTGAGACTACATCCCGTCGCTACCCTGGCCGACGCCCAGCCCGGGCGGATCAGCGTACGGGGCGAGCGGGAAGGCACTTTCGAGATCACGCCCGGACAGGTCACCCTTGCGGCCGGACAAGCCGCCCGGCAGTCGCTCGAAGCGGCCACGGCCGACCTAGTGGCCGAGCGGCTGCAGGCAGTGGTGACAGCGCCCATCAACAAGCACAATATGCAACAGGCGGGCTTTGCCTACCCGGGCCACACCGAATATTTCGCCCACATGGCCGGTGCGCCCGAAAGCCTCATGCTGCTGTGCAGCGGCGAACTGCGCGTGGGCGTGCTGACGGGCCACCTGCCCCTGCGCGACGTGGCCGGGCTGGTGACGGCCGAGCGCCTGCAACGTTACCTCCAAATTTTTCTGACGGCCCTCCGCCAGGATTTTGGCTGCGCCAAGCCGCGCATTGCCGTGCTGGGCCTCAATCCGCACGCGGGCGAAAACGGTGCCCTGGGGCAAGAAGAAGGCCGGATCATCGGCCCCACGATCGAGAAAATGCGGGCGCAGGGACATCTGGTGTTTGGCCCCTACCCGGCCGACGGCTTCTTTGGGATGTTCCAGTACCGCAAGTTCGACGGTGTATTGGCCATGTACCACGACCAGGGGCTGATCCCGTTCAAGACGCTGGCCTTCGAAACGGGCGTCAACTACACGGCCGGCCTCAAGTTGGTGCGCACCTCGCCCGATCACGG
>DAIMZG010000333.1:0-1611 GCA_036734065.1 Catalimonadaceae bacterium | reverse complement strand
GTGCTGTCCACCAGGCGCATGCTCAGGCCCCACTCGGCGTCCATGCCGATGAGCAAGGGCACGCGGGCCAGTTGCTGGTAGCGGTTAGTGAGGCGTGCCTGCCGGATGGGGCCACCCTGAAAGAAGATCAGCCCCCCGATGTGCTGGTCGCGCACGAGTTGATCAATCTGCCGATAATGCGCTTCGTCGCGGTTTGAGTAGGCCGCCACCATAAACAATTGCCCTACACGTTGGGAGAAGGGCAGGGCAGCCATCACACTGTCCACCCAGGCCGTTTGCCGGGTTAGTTCGGCCGTACGTTGGGCGTAGGTGCTTCCGCTGAGGAAGAATAACAGGGCGAACGCGAGCTTGCCTCGCGAGCTAAAAGAACGTGCCAGCACAGCCAAACGATTAATAAAGGTGAGGGGTTAATAGACGTAAAAGTGCGCAAATTGCGGATAACGAAAAAACCGTGGCAACGGAGTATAAGCGCCTTAAAAAGGCCATAGCACTTGTTGTCTTGTCAATGTAAAAACCTCCGCGGGCAAACTTACATACGGAACGATCTTTTGTCGGCAATTATCAGCGCTTCACACCAGCAAATCCTACGCACCATTTTCATATGAAATTACCTTCGCTGACCAAGATTCCCCGGCATCGCCGCTTCGAATATACACCCCGCTACTACGACCCGGCCGCCGAAGAACTGCGCGCCCGTACCGAGCAAATCCGCCGGGAGGTGGAACAAGAGCGGCGCTTGCGCCAGGCCCCGCCCACTGACCTGGCCGAACGCGACGACGTGGACATTGCCCTGGCCAAGGCCCGCATTTCCCGCACCTTCACGCGGCGCGCCCCCGCTCGCCAGCACTTCGACTCTGCCAGTCTCTTTCAGTTGCTGCTAGTGGTCATCCTAGGTATTACGGCTGTCAGCTACTTTTATTTTGATTGGGGCAACGGGGCGCTGATTTTTCTGGGGCTGGCCCTGGTCGGGTACTTCGTAATACGCAAGCGGTTTGGCTCCTGAAGTTGGCCACAGTGCTTGTGCTTCTTGCTCCTATAAACAACACGTAGTTCGAATGCCGTTGACTTCAACGGTTATTTTTGTTTGACTTATACAGTTCATGACCGACATTATTCAACTTCTGCCCGATGCGTTGGCCAACCAGATTGCCGCGGGCGAGGTGGTACAGCGGCCCGCCTCGGTGGTGAAGGAGTTGATGGAAAATGCCATTGATGCGGGGGCGCAGCGGGTGCAGGTGATCATCGGCGATGCCGGCAAAGCCCTCATCCAGGTGATAGATGACGGCAAGGGCATGTCCGAAACTGACGCGCGCATGTGCTTTGAGCGGCATGCCACTTCCAAGATTCGCGTTACGCAGGATTTGTTTACCATCCGTACCCTCGGCTTTCGGGGCGAGGCCATGGCCTCGATTGCGGCCGTGGCCCAAGTGGAGCTCAAGTCGCGACGCCCGGCCGACGAACTGGCTACCCTAGTGCGCATCGAAGGCTCGGAAGTGAAAGGGCAAGAGGCCGCCGCCGCGCCCGTGGGCACCAGCGTGGCGGTCAAGAATTTGTTTTTCAACGTGCCGGCCCGGCGCAAATTTCTCAAGTCGCCCTCGGTGGAGATGCGCC
>DAIMZG010000332.1:0-1614 GCA_036734065.1 Catalimonadaceae bacterium | reverse complement strand
ACCAGACCTTGCCCCTGTCGCCCAACGTGCGGACGCTGGCCGTGATTGGCCCCCTAGCCGACAGCCAGCGCGATATGCTCGGCTCGTGGTCGGCGGCCGGGCAGTGGGAAAAGTGTGTGACGCTGCTGACGGGCATCCGCGAACGGGTGGGCAGCCAGACGCGCATCCTGACGGCCCCCGGTGTGGACGTGCTCGACACCAACACGCAGGGGATTGGCCAGGCCGTGGCCCTGGCCCGGCAGGCCGACGTGGTGGTGGTAGCCGTGGGCGAAAAAGCGCTGATGAGCGGCGAAGCGGCCAGCCGCACCGACATTGGCTTGCCGGGCCGCCAGCAGCAACTCGTCGAGGCCCTGCACGCCACGGGCAAGCCCGTGGTGGTGGTGCTGATGAACGGTCGCCCGCTGGCCATTCCCTGGCTGCAAGCGCACGTGCCCGCGATCCTAGAAACCTGGTTTCTGGGTACGCAGGCGGGTCACGCCATCGCTGACGTGCTCTTTGGCGACTACAACCCGGCGGGCAAACTGCCGATGACCTTTCCGCGCCACGTGGGGCAGGTACCCATTCATTACAACGTGAAAAACACGGGCCGTCCCCTAGACCCGGATAACAAATACACTACCAAGTACCTCGATGCGCCCAACACGCCGCTCTACCCGTTTGGCTACGGCCTGAGCTACACCACCTTCGCGTACGAAGACCTGCGGGTGAGCAGCCCCCGCTTGCGCATCGGCGATAGCCTGACCGTCAGCGTATCGCTGCGCAACACGGGTCAGTGCGCGGGCGAAGAAGTGGTTCAGCTCTACACCCGTCAGCCCGTGGCCAGCGTGACGCGCCCGGTGCGGGAGCTGCGGGGCTTTGAGAAAATACGGCTGGCGCCGGGCGAGCAACGTCAGGTGGCGTTTAGGATTTCGGCTGCCGATTTGGCTTTTTTTCGGCAAGATATGCGCTTCGGGCCCGAGCCGGGACGGATTCAGGTATTTGTGGGTACCCATTCGGCCGAAGGCCTGGAAACCAGTTTTGAACTTTATTCGGACGGCACCCAATGAACCTCATGCACAGCGGAGGGCTAATTTTCTGTTTGTTCCTGGCGGGTACGGCCCTGGCCCAGTCGCCCGACTTTTCGGCCTTTGAGCGGCGGGAATACCGCAGTCCCGAGGGCGATACGTTGCGGTATCGGATTCTCTATCCCAAAAACTACCAACCCCGGCGGCGCTATCCGCTCGTGCTGTTTTTGCACGGAGCCGGTGAGCGGGGGCAAGACAACGAAAGCCAGCTCACGCACGGGGCGGCGCAGTTTCTCGATTCGGCCACCCGGGCACAATACCCGGCCATTGTCGTTTTTCCGCAGTGCCCGCAGGATCGCTACTGGCTCGACCTGTCCATGCGGCGCCGTTTGCACGGAGGTCAGGAAGTGACCTTTGAAGAGACGGCCCGCCCCCCCGTGCGCGAAATGGCCCTGGTGATCGAATGGCTCGATCAGATGCTGCGCGAAAAGTCCGTTGACAAAAAACGCTGCTACCTGATGGGACTTTCGATGGGCGGGTTCGGGACGTTCGACTTGCTGGCCCGGCGGCCCACTGCGTTTGCGGCGGCGGTGGCCATTTGTGGGGGTGG
>DAIMZG010000331.1:0-1614 GCA_036734065.1 Catalimonadaceae bacterium | reverse complement strand
GCTCGGAGCCGTAGGAGGCATCTGCCCGGTAGAATTTGAGGGCTTCCTCCGTGATCAGGCTTTTGGGCTGTAGCCTAGCGCCCCCCTGCCACCACTTCCAGCCACTGCGCTGGCTGCAGGTAGCGCTGGGCCAGGGTGCGCAGTTTTTCGGGCGTAATCGTACGGATGGTGGCCACAAGCTGGTCGTAGTAGCCATAGCCCAGGCCCGACAGGTAGGCCACCTTAAACTTCTCGGCCAGTTCGAAGGGGGTGGCGACGTTGTTGGCCAGGGTGCCCAGCATGTAGCTGCGCACTACGCCGAGTTCGTCTTCCGGCACCAGGCTTTCGCAGAGGCGGCTCATCTCGTGACGAATCTCGTGCAGAGCCTCGGCAGTGGCTTCGCGCCGGACGTCGGCACCAATCACCCACTCGGCGCCTTGCGCCTTGTTGTTAAGCTGCGAATAGATGCCGTAGGTCAGCCCCTTTTCTTCCCGGATGTTGCGCATCAGGCGCGAGCCAAAATAGCCGCCCAGCACCGTGTTGAGTACCCGCAGGCCGCAGTAGTCGGGGTGTGCGCGTGCCACCAGCAGGCGGCCCAGCCGCAAGCTGGATTGCAGGCTCCCGGCGATCTCGACCGTATCGGCGGTAGGCTGGAGTTGGGGCAGGGGGTAGGTGGGGGCGGGCTGTCCGTTGGCGTTGGCCCGCAGTTGTTCCAGGATCTGACAGACGGTCTGTAGGTCGGCTTCTGCCCATTGGCCCGCCAGCAGGGCGTCGGCGTGCCCTACGTGCAAGTACCGGGTGTGAAAAGCGCGGAGCTGATCGGTGGTGAGGGCATCGAGGTCACTTTCGCGGAGCGAGTAGCCGTAGGGATGCCCGTCGGGATACATTTTTTCGCGAAAGCGCACTTGCGCCTGGTAGGATGTTTTTTGCTGCGCCACGCGCAGTTGCTCGCGCAGGTTGCGCCGTTGTTCCTCAAGCTCGGCCTCCGGGTAGGCGGCTTCGTTGACGATCTCGACCAGCAAAGGCGCCAGGGCGGGCAAGTGGCGCGAGAGGCAGTTCAAGGTCAGAAAAAGGTAGTCGTCGTTGGCCTGTGCAGTCAGGAAAGCCCCCCGGTCGGCAATTTGGTCGGCGATCTGGTTGCCCGAACGCCGCCGGGTGCCTTCGGTGAGCAGCCGTGCCGTTAGCTGGGTGGTGCCCGGCTGAGGGGCATACCACGCCCCCGCCCGGAAGATGAGCTCCAACTCCACGACGGGCTGTACGCCCACGCGCAGCACGTGGAGCGGTAAGCCGTTTTTTAGCGTCTGCGAAGTGGCCTGCGCAATGTGAATATGTTCGATGTCCCGGGCAGGCGGCGCCTGCGTGCGGTCGAGGAGGGGTTGCGTCATAGAATAGTAACCCGACCCACCGGGCCGGACAGCTACGAGATAAAATAAAAAAGCACCTTCCGGTGCGTTGGAAGGCGCGAAGATATCACGAAAACCAATCAGTCGGTGACCGATTCGCGGTTGGCCCGCTCGAAGTTGAAGGTCAGCGTAAAGCGCAGCGTGTTGGCCAGCGGGTTGTTCTGTTGCTGCGGAATCAGGTAGGCAAAGTCGGCCCCGAAGCGCTGGTAGCGCAGGCCCACGCCCGCCGTGA
>DAIMZG010000330.1:0-1623 GCA_036734065.1 Catalimonadaceae bacterium | reverse complement strand
GTGTTGCAAGTGGTGGCCACCGTGGGCCTGCCCGATCAGAAAACCTACCAGGCCCACTGCCCGATGGCCTTCGACGATACGGGCGGCGATTGGCTCAGCCCGACGCCCCAGATACGCAATCCCTATTACGGGGCGGCCATGCTGACCTGCGGCGAGATTGTGCAGACCTTCCAGCCGCGCTGAGCGTAAGTTGCTTTTTCATCAAAATTCCTATGTTTACTTTCGCACGTATAACCCCTTTTGTCATGACTATCAGTTTGAAAAATACCGCAATGGCCCTGGTGGGGCTGCTGGTGCTGGCCGCTTGCGGGTCGGGTGGCGGCTCATCCGAAAACACCGCTGCCTATGACGGTGCGCCCGAAATCGTACAGGGATACCTGAAAGTGAAAGATGCCTTGGTAGCCAGCGACCCTGCCGCTGCCCAGCAGGCCGCCTCCGAGTTGGCCGACCGCACCCAAGCCACCAACCAGCCCGTGGCGGCCCGCCACGCCCTCGCCTTGTCGGGTGCCGAAGACCTGGCTGCCCAGCGCAAGATATTTCAGCAGCTTTCGGCCGAGGTGTACCGCGTGGCCAAAGACTATCAGCCCGGCGAAGCCCCCACGCTCTACAAGCAATACTGCCCGATGGCCTTCGACGACCAAGGGGGCTACTGGCTGAGCGCCGAGAAAGACATTCGCAACCCGTACTTTGGCGACAAGATGCTGCGCTGCGGCGAGGTACAGGAAGAGATCTGAGCCGTGAGCGCATCCGCCCGCAAATGCATCGGCCTGGTGGCCCACGACAACAAGAAAGCCGACCTGATCGCCTGGGCGCAGGCGCATCGCGAACAGTTGGCCGCCTGCGACCTGTGCGCCACGGGCACTACCGGAAAGCTGCTCGAAGAGGCCCTGCAACTGCCCGTCCGCAAATTGCTGAGCGGACCGCTGGGGGGCGATCAGCAAATGGGGGCCCTGATTGCCGCCGAAGAGGTTGATTTTCTGATTTTTTTCTGGGATCCGCTCGAACCCTTGCCGCACGACCCCGACATCAAGGCCTTGCTGCGCATTGCCGTTGTCTGGAACGTGCCCGTGGCGTGCAACCGGGCTTCGGCCGACTACATGTTTGCGTCCGAACTGTTGCTGAGCGACTACCAGCGGCGACGCCCTGACTTCTCGGCGCATGGCAAACGAAACTTGCCCGGCCCGTCGGAGTTGGAAAAGTAGGGCTTTTACGTCAAGACCCTTTTTGTACGCAAAAACCCCGGTGCGCAATAGGCAGGGGCGGTTTCCGGAAATACCTAAACACCGGGTAAAAAATTTGGGAGTATGCAAGGGGCAGAAGAACGGATCAGGGCGCTGGAGGCAGAAATAACCCGACTGCGGCAATTGGCGGCCGAGCCCACCGCATCGTACGCCGAGCGCTACGAGCAAATTTTCGACGCCGCCACCGACGCGATGCTGCTGTTGAGCGAAAAGCGGGTGGTGGTGGACTGTAACCCGCAGGCGGCCCGTTTGCTGGGGCGCCCCCAGGCTGACGTGCTGGGCCACCCGCTGGCGGGGTTGCTCCCCCTGGGCGAGGCCGATCCGCTCGTGCAGGAGCTGCGGGAAACGGCCCCCCGCAACGAATCCCCCGCCGGGGAAACCT
>DAIMZG010000329.1:0-1639 GCA_036734065.1 Catalimonadaceae bacterium | reverse complement strand
CCGGCCTGATAGACCGGCCCGGCCGGCGATACGCAGTCCATGATCTCGCGGCGGCCGCCGTAGGCCCCTACGGGCATGCCCCCGCCGATAATTTTGCCCAGCGTAGTCAGGTCGGGCCGTACGCCCAGCCGCTCTTGCGCACCCCCCAGCGAGAGGCGAAAGCCCGTCATCACCTCGTCGAAGATCAGCACCGTGCCGTGCTGGTCGCAGAGGCGGCGCAGCCCTTCGAGGTAGCCCGGCGCGGGCAGCACGCAACCCATGTTGCCCGCCACCGGCTCGATGATGAGGGCCGCCACCTGGCCGGGGTTGGCATCGAATACTTTTTCGACGGCGGCCAGGTCGTTATAAGGTGCCAGGAGCGTATCGCGGGCCGTGCCCGGCGTGACACCGGGGCTGTCGGGGGCGCCCATCGTGATGGCCCCGCTGCCGGCGGCAATCAAGAACGCGTCGCCGTGGCCGTGGTAGCAGCCCTCAAACTTGATGATCTTGTCGCGGCCCGTGTAACCCCGCGCCACGCGTACGGCCGACATGGTGGCTTCGGTGCCCGAATTGACCATTCGCACCCGCTCAATGGAGGGCACCAAGGTCGTGATCAGCTCGGCCATTTCGACTTCGCGGCGCGTGGGCGCGCCGAACGAAAGCGAGCCTTTGATGGCTTCAGCCACGGCTTTTTCGATCACTGGGTGGGCGTGTCCCAGAATCATCGGCCCCCACGAATTGATCATTTCAATGTACTGGTGACCGTCTTCGTCGTAGACAAAAGCCCCCTTGGCTGACTCCATAAACACGGGCGTACCGCCCACCGCCTTGAAGGCCCTTACGGGCGAATTGACGCCACCGGGGATAAAGTTTTTGGCACGTTCGAAAAGGGACTGACTGGTCGTATGAGTACGCATAGAAGTAGGAAACTCGCTAGGGATGATTCAAAAACAGGTACGGCGTCATCAGGGCATATTCACCACGGTGAGCTGCTCGTTTTGGACGCGGACGATGGGTACAAACTGGTTGACATTGGCCCCGGAGTAGTCGAAGCCGCTGGCCAGCGGTGCGGCCTGAAAACCTGCTCGGCGCAGTTTTTCGGGCCAGCCGGTGCCGTGGCGCTGCAGCATTTCTCCGAAAAACATCAGCAGGTTGTATCCTTGGTAAGAATAGGCCGAAGGGGGCAGATGGTTCCGTTCGGCATATTGCTGAGCAAAAGCTTGCACTTGTTCGCCGTCGGTGTCCACGTAGTCATCGAAGAGAAAGTGAACGTTTTGCCTTTCCCACTGCTCGAAAGTAATGGCGCGGGCCTGCACCAACCACTCGCCGGGCACCAGCACGGGCAACCGGGCGCGGCTTACCTCCAGGGCCGTGACGACGTTGGCCGCGATGCCGGGCGAGGTGCTGGCCACCACCAGGTGCGAAACGCCACTCAGGTCGGCCTCGCGCAAGTAGCTGCGGGCTTCCTGCGGGGTGGCGCGGCTGAGGGTTTGCTGGCGCACCCGCCGCCCTTGGGCTCGCATCAGGCGGGCGTAGGTGTTGGCAAAGGCCGTATCGCGGGCCGACGTTTCGGCCAGCACCAGCACGTCGCCGTTGGGAAAGCGACTCAGCGCGTATTCGGCCGCCCGGCGGGCCTGGCTCTGCGGCGAAGCCTCGGCCA
>DAIMZG010000328.1:0-1664 GCA_036734065.1 Catalimonadaceae bacterium | reverse complement strand
GCTTTTGTGGACGTGGGCGTACACCAGGACGGACTCGTGCACGTCAGCCACCTGGCCGATCGCTTCGTGCGCGATCCCAACGAGGTCGTCAAGGTACAGCAGCAAGTAGAAGTAACGGTGATAGAAGTGGACGTGGCCCGCAAGCGCATCGCCCTTTCGATGAAGGCAGATCCCTTCGCGACGCCCGCTCCCCGCGAAGCCGCCCCCGTGCGGAAAAAAGGCCAGGCCGCACCCGAAAAGCAGGCACGTGATGCGTCGCGCCCCGACAGAAAACAGGCGGCCAAGCGGCCTGCGCCCAAAACGGCGCCCGGCAGCAAAGCCAAACCTGCCGAGCGGCCCAAACCCACGACTGCGCCCGAAGAAGAAAGCTTCGAGGCCAAACTAGCCCAGTTGCGCAACAAGTTTGGCCGCTAGGGAGCGACGGCCGCGTGCGCCCGCAGGGCGGCAAAGCCTTTTTCCAGGTCAGCGATGAGCGCGTCGGGCTCGTCGAGGCCGACGTAGAAACGAATAAGCTGAAAAGGCAAGGTAGTGGCCGCGTAGTTGGCCGAGGTGTAGAGCGTGCAGGCCGGGAAGATCAGCGACTCGTGCCCTCCCCACGAGCAGGCCAGCAAAAAGCGGCGCAGGGTGTTGCAAAACGCCTCGACGGCGGGTAGGTCGTCCGAGGCCAGCTCGATAGAAAACTGCCCACCCCCACCGGACATCTGCGCCCGGGCCAGGGCGTGCTGCGGGTGGTCTTCGTCGAAGGGATAGTGTACGCGCCGTACCAGCGGATGCGCCTTCAGGTAGGCCACTACTTGCTCGGTGCTGCGCGTGACGCGCTCCATCCGCAGGGGGAGTGTACGCAAGCCGCGCAGTACCAGCCAGGCGTTGAAGGGCGAAATGACGCCCCCTAGGGTCATAAATTCGGAAGCGAAAATTTTTTCCATCATGGCGTGCGTGCCGCACACGATGCCCGCCACGGCGTCGGAATGGCCGCCCAGGTACTTGGTGGCCGAATGGATCACCAGGTCGGCGCCGAGGGCGATGGGCTGCTGGAGCAGCGGACTGGCGCAACTGTTGTCAATCAGGGTCAGGATGCCGTGGGCGCGGGCCAGTGCTGCAACGGCCCGGATGTCCTGCAGCTCGAAGGTGAACGAGTTGGGACTTTCCAGAAAGAACAGGCGCGTGGTGGGCTGCCGGGCGGTGGCAAATTGCGCCGGGTCACGACCATCCACAAAGGTGCTGCTCACCCCAAAGCGGGCCAGCAGTTGGTTGAGCAGCTTGGCCGTCCAACTGTAGGGCTTGGCTACGCAGACTACGTGGTCGCCGGCTTGTAATTGCGCCATTACGGCCGCCGCCACGGCCGCACTGCCGCTGGCAAAAGCCAGGGCGGCCTCGGCCCCTTCGAGGGCGGCCACTTTCTGGCAGAGTAACTCGACAGTCGGGTTGACGCCCCGGGTGTAGAAGGGTAGCGACGATTCGTGGTGCAGGGTGTGGCGCATGGCGGCCACGCTGTCGAAGCAAAAGTTGCTCGTTTGCACAATGGGCGGGGTGACGGCCTGCTGGTAGGCTGTGCGGTCTTCGCCCAGTTCGTTGAGGATGTAGGAGATGTCCATGGCGGCGTGAAAAATCACCGACAATATAACGGAAAAAGGCTAGCGTCCGGGGCGTACGGGCTGGTCGGC
>DAIMZG010000327.1:0-1685 GCA_036734065.1 Catalimonadaceae bacterium | reverse complement strand
CGGGCACCCTCACCACGGGTCAGTTCGAGATGACCGACCTGGAAACGCACCAGCCATCGGCGTATCCCGTCCGCACCCTGATCTATAACCTTGAGAAACATTCGCAGCACCCCATTGCGCGCTCGCTGGTGCGCACGTTGGCGGGCACCGAAGACCTGACCTTCAACCGCGTCGAAGAAGTGAAGGGCAAAGGCATACGGGCCCACCTTGGGGAACACGTATATGCCCTCGGCTCGCCGCAGTGGCTGGCGGCGCACGTGCCGACGGGCCATACGGCCGATCTGTACCTCACCCAAGACGACCAGTTGGTGGCCAGCTTCCGCATCGAAGACGAAGTCAAGCCCGAAGCGGCGGAGGTGATCCGCTATTTTCACCAGCAGGGCATCGAAACGGTGCTGCTGAGTGGCGACCGTCAGGCCAAGTGCGATGCGCTGGCCGCTCGGCTGGGCATCGAAAAAGTGTGGGCCGAGCAGTTGCCCGCCCAGAAGCTAGCCGTGATCGAATCGCTCTCGGCCCAGCAGCCTACGGCCATGGTGGGCGACGGCATCAACGACGCCCCAGCCTTGGCCCGGGCCACAGTGGGCATCTCGCTCAGCAACGCCACGCACGTAGCCGTGCAGTCGGCCCGGGTGATCCTGCTCCGCGGCGACCTCAACTACCTGCGGACGGCCTTCGTAAGCGGAAAGCAGACGGTGCGCACCATCCGCCAGAACCTGTTCTGGGCATTTATTTACAATATACTGGCCATTCCGGTGGCCGCCGTGGGCTTGCTCAGCCCGATGATTGCCGCCTTGGCCATGGCTTTCTCCGACATTGTCGTCATCTTCAATTCCTTACGCCTCAAATATACTCGCCGATGAAAACCACCCGCCTCACCCTCGCCGTCACGGGCATGACTTGTTCGCATTGCGTCCGCAGCGTGGCCAATACCCTCGAAGAAACGCCCGGCGTGATAGATCAAACCGTCAATTTCGATAATCACCAGGCACTGGTCACCTACGACGGCGACGCCACCAGCGCCCAGCAAATCGCCGCGCAGTTTGCCGATACGCCCTACGAAGTAGCGGTGATTGGATAAGAATAGGAGTTACGCAAGTCCTACCATACACTCCCCAAAACCCTCCAAGGGTTCCGTTCCACGTCTATGCAGAACCCTTGGAGGGGTGTCTAGCGATGGGAGTGCGTAACTCCTGAAGAAGCAGCCTAGGCCTTGACCAAAATCAGCGTGTCCTGAAAGTCGAAGGCTTCGTGGCGGGGACGGCCCGGCCAGTAGCCGTACAGGGTTTTTTCGAGGGTAAGCCCGTGCTGCCCGATGAGGTCGGCGACGAAGCTTTTTTCAAAGGCAATATTGGCCTCCTTGACGTGCCGATCCATCAGGCGATAGTACAGCTTTCGTCGGCTGATCATGAGCGCTATTTCTAATAGGACATTAGAAACGAATAGCCTCTCTTTGCTTTTGCGAGGGGAAGCGTTTCCATATTACGATTACGGATCAGCAGGTTACTGTCCGCGACGATGCACTTTAATCTACAATTTTTTGTGGAATGACGGGTGGCCACACCCGGCGCGCAGGCATACCACCCGGGCGCCTATAAAGTACAAAAATACGTGTGCGCGGCGCTGCTCACCCAAAAACAAAAAAGCGCACCCTTGTGGGATGCGCTTTTTGCGGAACGGACGGGACT
>DAIMZG010000326.1:0-1695 GCA_036734065.1 Catalimonadaceae bacterium | reverse complement strand
CTGGCCGTGGCGAATCAGGTATATTTTCTTAGTGGGTGACATGGCCGCAGGTCTTCGTGGGGTGGTGCGGGTACGCAGGTACGTACGCACAAAAGTAAGAAACCGGATATTCGCCTAAGGGTTTTATCTGCCGATGCGAAACCACATTTTCCCGGGGGCGTTTCTTACGGAGGCTCACCAAAGCCCTCTTCAACCTCCATAATTACGTTTCTATTCATGTCACTCATTCCCGCCCACGTCACCCCAGAAAAATTGCAGGCCCTCACGGCCAACAACATGACTGCCCACGTGGGCATTGAGTTTACCGAAGTAGGGGCCGACTACGTGTGCGCCCGCATGCCCGTGGATGCGCGTACGCACCAGCCCATGGGCCTGCTGCACGGGGGCGCCTCGGTGGTGCTGGCCGAAACCCTGGGCAGCGTGGCGGCCAACTGCTGCGTAGATCCGGAGCGGCAATATTGCGTGGGGCTGGAAGTAAACGCCAACCACCTCCGGAGCGTGCGGTCGGGCTACGTGACGGGCAAGACTACGCCCGTTCACATCGGGAAACGCACGCAAGTATGGGAAATTCGCATCACCGACGAAGCCGGACATTTGGTGTGTATCAGCCGCCTGACGATGGCCGTGCTCGACCGCGCCTGAGCCAACCATTTGGGCAGGGTAGGGGTTTAGTGAATTAGTTTTTTGTATAAAGTTTTCCTGTACACCCTAGTGTACAATGGCCTCTATGATCTCGATCCTTCCGCACCAGACCGATACCGCCTGGATAGACGCCCTCTGGCAAACGGCCCTCACTGACCTGCGGGCCGTGGCCCTCTGGCGACGGCCGCACGAAAGCACCCACCACCTGATGGTGGATTTGCGCGAGGAACGCCCGCCGCAACCCGCCGAGTTGGAAACGCTCTCCAAGGGCTTTTTGGTCAGCCCCTTCGACAACCCGCAGGCTGCCCACACCTTCCACATCCGCGCCGATGTGCACGTGTGCTGGAGCGACGCGCCCGCCTCGGCGGTGGAAACCATTTCGGCCCGCGCGGGCAGCGAAGCCTTCGTGCAGCGGGCCACCCAGCGCCTGGGCGAGCCCCGCGCCGCGACCTGGTCGGCGGCTTTGGGTACGGCGCCCGCCGCGCCCGAAGCCGACACCTTTCGCCAGCAAGTAGGGGCGGCCGTGGCGGCCATCCGGCGGGGCGATTTCCGCAAGGTGGTGCTGGCCCGCCGCAAAGCCGTGGCCCTGCCCGCCGACTACGACCCGGTGGCGGGCTTCCGCCAGTTGTGCGCGGCCCATCCCGGCGCGTTCGTGTCCTTGTTTTTTCTGCCCGGGCACGGCCTCTGGCTGACGGCCACGCCCGAAACGCTGGTCAGCGTAGATGCCGACGGCATCTTCCGGACGATGGCCCTGGCCGGTACGCAACCTCGCCCCGAAGGCCGGATTTCCTCCGCCGTCTGGACGCAGAAGGAGATTGAAGAACAGGCCCTCGTGAGCCGCTACATCATTAACTGCTTCAAACAAATCCGGCTGCGCGAGTTCGAAGAGGAGGGACCGCGCACCGTGGCGGCGGGCCACCTGCTGCACCTGCGCACCGATTTTGCGGTGGACACCGTGGCCCAGTGCTATCCGCAGTTGGGCACGGTGATGCTCGGGTTGTTGCACCCCACCTCGGCCGTGTGCGGCCTGCCCAAGGCCCCGGCGCTGGCCTT
>DAIMZG010000325.1:0-1757 GCA_036734065.1 Catalimonadaceae bacterium | reverse complement strand
CGAACTCTTCACGGTGCTGATGCTTTTTACGCCGCATTTTTGGGCGCGGACGTAGCTCAGAAGGCGTGCTCGAAGGTGAAAAAGAACTGGTCGTTCTCTTCGGAGGTGGCATAATCGAACCGTACGATGGTGGACTGATTCCAGGCCAAGCGCCCGCCAATGCCGGGCGAGGTCTTGAAGCCGCGCAGCCGAATTTGGCGGGGTGCGTCCCAAACGCGCCCGAAATCGTAGAAAGGCACCACCCCGAAGGCCAGGTGCTGGCGCCAGAAGCGTACCTGCCAGACGCGAGCGCGCAGTTCCAGATTGCCCCATCCGTAGGTATTGCCCGTAAAGCGGTACTCCCGATATCCGCGCAGCGATTGGTCTCCGCCCAGCACCTTGATGCCCTCCACTTCGTAGGAATTCCAGACGTCGAGAAACTCGGTGAAGGGCACCTGACTGCCCCGAATGGTGCCTAGCCCCATCCGGGCGGCCAGCACAGTACGGCCCAGCCGCTCGGGCCAAAGGTTGTAGAAGTACATGCCGTGGAGCAGGTGCTTGCTAAACTTGAAGGCCGATCCCCACAGCGGATTAGAAAACTCCTGGGCATACTCCAGAAAAACGCCCCGGGTGGGGTCGGGCTCCAGGTCGCGGGTGTCCCACATAATACCCGATTGCCATTGGGCAATTCGTCCGCCCGTCAGACCCGTCACCCCGTTTTCCCGCCAGAAGTTGTTGTTGATGTTTTGCGCATCTTCGGTGAGGCGGCTGCGGCCCTGGGTAGCATCTGTTTTGGCATCGGTGGCCGGATCAACCGCTCCGGATACTACCTCGCCGTCGTAGCGCTCCACCTCCGTGAAGAGCAATTCGTAGCCGACCATCAGGCGCATGCGTCCATCAAACAAGGTGCGTTCGGCCGCTACGGAGCCGAGGTATTGCTGGTAGCGAAACTCGTTGTAGTGCACATCGGTGTACAACCCGGCCTCCGGCTCCCCAAAGTCAGCACCCCGATCGGCGCGAAGCAAAGCCAAGTTGCGGGCGTAGTTGTCGAAACGAGTGAAGCTACGCGCCCTTCCCGTGGTTTTGTCGGTAAAAGACAGCGCCGAGAGCGACGATGCGCCCAGTCCGAAATATTGCCAGTTGGGGTCGCGCTCAAAAACCAGGTTGCCGCGCAGCCGCCATTTGGTATCGAGCAAAAAAGGCAAGTCGGCGCTGAGACGCACGCGAAACTGTCCATTTTCGGCCCAGCGAATGGAAAGGCCGTAGCGTTCGCGGTAGGGCGTGTAGTTGAAGAAAGGATCCTGGCGCGAACGGTTGTTGAACAAAAAAATGTGCGTGCCAATGCCAAACCCTTTGATAGGGTCGAGGCGCGGCTCGGGCAATCCCGTCACAAACCACCCTTCCTTTTTATTAAGAATATCGCCGGGCGTAAGCTGCTTTTCGGCGGAGATAGGAAAGGGCAACGCCCGGTACTTCATTACGGTATCGCTCACTGCGATACGTTGCGCAGTCGCGGCTTCGGTCTGTGCTTGCAGCGAATGCGCCATGCCCAGCCACAAAGCGCCCGCCCACAGCCAGGGCCGGAAATCAGAAAAGAATCTCATAGATAAAAAAGTGAGGGGATGTGCCCGTGTGGCGTGCAAATTACGCCGCCACAACGTGCTATCATCATATACCCGAGCCGCTGCTTCTTTGTTGTCAGCAACCGAAAAAGGCAGCCGATCATTCGCAGCCTTCGTGCGCCAGCGCTAGCTTACTTTCTCGAAACTTTCGGCCGA
>DAIMZG010000324.1:0-1768 GCA_036734065.1 Catalimonadaceae bacterium | reverse complement strand
CTTCGGTACGCAACTAAGCCGTTGTTTTGCTAGCCAAATACCCACGGGAATCGTCTGACGATTCCCGTTTTTTTTCTTCCGTTCTACTTTCAAAAAGACACCATGGTTTTTTTTTCGTGGCTGCGCAACGTGCCGCCGCCCCGGTTGCTGGCCCTGGGCTACCTGGCGTTAATTGCCCTCTGCGGGGGATTGCTGCACCTGCCTTGGCTGCAAAACCAGCCCGACACAGCCTCGCTCGACCACTGGTTTACGGCCGTGTCGGTGGTGTCCACCACGGGCCTGACGGTGGTGGACATTGACAAGGCCTACAACCTGGGCGGCGAAATCCTGATTTTGGTGTTCATCCAGATTGGGGGGCTGGGTTTTATGGCCATGGCTTCGGGCCTGCTGCTGATTGGGCAGCACCGGATCGCCCACGAAGAGCGCCAGTTGCTCGAAGAGAGTTTCAGCCTGCCCGAAGACTACGACGTGTTCACGTTTTTGCGCAGCGTACTGCTGTTTTCATTCGGTGTCGAGGCCGTGGGCACGGCCGTGCTCTACCCGCTCTTTGCCCAGGCGGGTGTGGAATCGCCCCTGTGGGTGGCGTTTTTTCACAGTATTTCGGCGTTCTGCACGGCGGGTTTCAGCCTGTTTGGCAACAGCCTGGCCGACTTTGCCGACCACGTGGGCATCAACCTGGCCATCGGGCTGCTGAGCTTGCTGGGTGCCATCGGGTTTATCGCCATCACCGACATCTATAAGGTGCTGCGCCATCGGCAGCGCGGCCTGATCTTCACCACGCGCGTAGTGCTGCGCTTCACGTTCGTCACGCTGTTGGTGAGCGTGGTGAGTGCTTTTCTGATCGAGCCAGTGCAGGAGGCCCCGGAGGTATCACCGCTATCAGTATTTTTTCATTGTTTGTCGGCCTTCACCACCGTTGGGTTCAATACGATCGAGTTTGACGTACTGCGACCAGCCATGTGGTTGGTGGTGGCCGTGCTGATGATCGTAGGCGCTTCGCCGTCGGGTACGGGCGGAGGCATCAAGTCCACCTCGCTGGTCACGCTGCTGGCCGTGGCCAAAAGCCGCTTGCGCGGTCACGTCCGCATCACTTTTTTGGGCAATCGCCTGGCGCCCGAGCGCATCACGCTGGCCATTGCCAATGCTTTTGTCTATTTCACGGCCGTTGCCCTGGGCCTGATCGGGATGGCCCTGCTGGAAGAAGATTTGCCCCTGCCCGATTTGCTGATCGAGACCGTCTCGGCCCTGAGCACCGTAGGACTGAGCACGGGCATTACGGCCGACCTGAGCGCGGGCGGCAAGGGGCTGATCATGGGCCTGATGTACGTGGGCCGACTGGGTGCGGTGGTGTTTGGCCTGGCCCTGCTGGAGGGAGAAGAAGACAGCCCCGAAGAAAAGATGCGAGAAAATGCGCGGCAGGAAAAAGCAGAAGACCAAGCGGGGCACGCCCCGCAGTCGGACAACGAAGCCGACGACCACAACCTCTCGATCTGAGGAATTGGCGGGTATTCCCTACATTTGTGGTCAACTTTGCAGATCACTAAGCGGTCACGCGTATGCA
This sequence comes from Catalimonadaceae bacterium, assembly GCA_036734065.1. Lineage (GTDB taxonomy): Bacteria > Bacteroidota > Bacteroidia > Cytophagales > Flexibacteraceae > DAIMZG01. The sequence goes on along the minus strand of DAIMZG010000324.1, from coordinate 207 downwards.
CTTAGACTTTGAGAAGCCCATCGTCGAGCTAGAAAATAAGCTGGCAGACATGAAAAAGCTGGCCGCCGAAAACGAAGTGGACGTCAGCGTAGCCATTGCCGCCCTGGCCGATCGCATCCAGAAGCTCAAAGAAGAAACCTACCGCAACCTTACGCGCTGGCAGCGGGTGCAGCTTTCGCGCCACCCGGCCCGGCCCTACACGCTCGA
>DAIMZG010000323.1:0-1776 GCA_036734065.1 Catalimonadaceae bacterium | reverse complement strand
TTGATGAACGTACGGGCAATCATGGGCGGTCGGCCGTGGCGGCAATGTCGTCCGAGTGAGCCTCTACCCGAACACCATCGCGCAGTTTGAGAATGCCCTCCACTACGATCTGTTCTCCCACTTCCAGTCCATTTTCGATCACGAGCCGTTCGCGCAGGCGTGGGCCGGGCTGCACCTTGCGCTCGCTGACGCTATCGCCGCGCACCACAAACACAAAAAACTCGCTCATCTCTTCTTTGAGGGCTTTTTGGGGAATGAGCACGCGCGGCCCGTCGGTACGGTTGCGCACGCGCACATTGCCGTTGAGGCCGGGCCGGAGCACGCCGTCCGGATTAGGGAAAAACAGGCGCACGCGCAGGGTGCTGGTTTGGCGATTCAGGGCCCGGTCGAGGGTTTGCAACTGGCCCGGGTGGGGGTAGGCGGTGCCGCCGGGCAGTTGCAGGCGAAAGAGCGTATCGGCGACGGCAGTGCGGCGGCCTAGCTCCACAAAGCGGGGCACCTCGCGCTCGCCAATCTCGAAGTCCACGGCCATGGGGTCGTCGGTTGAAAGGGTGTTGAGTACCGTCTGGCCGGGGCTGACCTGCGACCCCACGCGGACGGCCGAAATCCCGATGGTGCCCGTCAGGGGCGCCAGCACCTCTGAATAGGTCAGTTCCGTACGGGCCTGAGCCACCTCGGCTTCGGCGGCTTTTACGCGGGCCTCGGCACTTTCCAGATCGGAGAGGGCATTTTCTACGATCTGCCGGGCGATGGCGTCTTCTCGCGCCAGCCGTTGGTAGCGTTCGGCATCGCGGGCGGCTTTTTGCTGGTCGGCGCGGGCGGTGGCCAGTTGGGCACGGGCCTGGTCGTAGCGGGCGGCGTAGCGGCGGCGGTCAATGGTGTAGAGCCGTTGGCCTTTGCGCACCTGCTGACCGTCTTCGAAGTGAATATCTGTCACGAAACCGCTCACTTCGGCGCGCAACTCTACTTCCTGAAGGGGCACCACCGTGGCCGGGTACGCATCGAAATACTCGGCGACAACCGCCCGGACGGTTTCCACCTGTACTTGCACAGGGGGCTTTTCCCGGGGTTGTTCTTCTTTGCCGCAAGCGCTCAGCGCCACCAGCAGGCCAGCAAAGCACCCCCAGCGATGTGCCAAGGTGCCCCAAAACCAGGAATAAGCAGGAAATCGTCGCACTACCGGGAGAAATAACTGTATCGTCGTACGGCCCTCACGGGTCAAGGTTCGCGCAGCGATTTATCTCCGGAAAAGATGACGCCTCTGGTGCTGCCCGCCCCGGTCAGGAGTCGCGTGTCTTGCCGTGCGGTGCCCCAAACCAGCGGTCGAAATTGATAATCACTACCACGATGATCGCCGTGACGACCACGATCTCGAGCAGGGCCAGCAACAGGTTGCCGATCACAAAACCGATGTACACAAACAAGGCTAAGCCCCCGAATACAAGGACTATCAATAAGAAAACACGTCTGAAATCTTTCATAGCTAAAAAAGTTAAGTGCTTCCGCTCTTGGCGAGATCAGCAAGTGCCCGGCCTTTTCCCTTTGGGGCGGGGTGTGTCTTGGAGAACTGTCTCCCGCAAGACACTTTTTGCGACGGGAGGGTGAACCGGACAACGGCGAATTTTACCTCCGAAAAAATGCGGCCACCGCCTAAATAAATACACGTTATGATTGTGTGTACGCACCCCTCCCCCCTTGGGGTTGCTGCCGGACAGCCTGTACGCTGCGCATTGTCCGGGCATAATCCCTACTTTTGTCGCCTTCATCAACCGCCTA
>DAIMZG010000322.1:0-1786 GCA_036734065.1 Catalimonadaceae bacterium | reverse complement strand
TTGATCCCGTGCCCAACGGCTGGCAGCACGCCGTGGCCCTGACGGCCTTCGACCGCGGCGACCCCCAAACGGGGCTGGCTTCGCTCGAAACCAGCCGCCTGGCCAACACGCACCTGGTTTTTACGGGCAAACCGGCCAATGCAGACATGGAGGCCAACGCCCCCTTTGTGTATCCCAACCCTTATTATGGCGGGGCGGCCTGGGAAGGGGCCAGCCAGTTTGCCGAAGATCGCAAGCTCAAGTTTGCCAACCTGCCCGCCCGCTGCGTCGTGCGCATTTTTACGGCCGGCGGCGACCTGGTGGACGAGTTTCGCCACGACCAAAGCTATCGGGGCGAAGATACCCGCTGGTTTCGCACCTATTCTAACCCCGAACAAACCGTGTTTGCAGGCGGCGAGCACGCCTGGGATTTGCTCTCGCGCAGTGAGCAGATTTTGGCCGGAGGTATCTACTTGTTCGCCGTCGAAGACCTCGACTCGGGACAGCGCTACCAGGGCAAGTTTGTCCTGATAAAATAAAGACTTGGTGGCCCTTGGCCGCCCCACGACTGTGCATTTCTTTTAACCAAATCTCTGTTCAATCATGAATCGTTTTCTACTTACCTTCTTAGGATTGCTACTGAGCGCCGGCCTGGTGCGGGCGCAGGAGTATCCGTTGGTGACCATCCAGCAAATTCAGGAGCGCTCGCAGGCGGACCTGCTAGCCTGCCAAGATGCTTCGCCCCTGCTGGGCGACACCGTGCGCGTGCGCGGCGTGGCGATGGTGCCCGGCAACCAGGCCCAGGGGGCCAGTGGCCGCTGGGTGTGGATGCAAAGCGGCACGGGCCCTTTTTCGTCGCTCAATGTGCGCGGCACGGCCGGCGAAACGTCGCCCGAAAGCCTCAAGGACCTGGTGCCCGGCGACTCGATCGAGGTGATTGGGGTTATCGAAGAATTTAATAACGAAACGCAGATCAACCCGCTGCCTTCCAGCGTAGGTACGGGCATCATCCTGCTCGACTCGGATCGGCCCGTAGGTGTGGTGCCCGTCACGGCCATTCAGCTCAACGATGCCACCCGCGTCAATAATTTGCCTACGGGCGAGCAGTATGAGTCGCAATACGTCGAGATCTACAACGCTACGGTGCTCAACGTCAACTTCTTTTCGGGCGGCAACCGCGTGGAGTTCGACGTGCAGGACGAAAGCGGCGGCGTGGTCAACATCTACGACATCTTTATGGCGGGCCGTTTGCCCAGCTTTCAGAACCAGAACATCCCCGGCGAGTTTGGCACGCTCGAAGTGCCCAACGTGGGCGACATCTACGACACCATCCGCGGCATCGTCTGGCACCTGGCCAACGGCTGCACGGGCGGCACCAACCGGGGCTACACGATCAACCCCTACAAGGCCGATGACTACGTGCTGCGCGAGGTGCCCACGCCCGTGATCACCGAGCTGGCCCGCACCCCCTTCGCGCCCACCACAACCACCCCGGTGGTGGTGACGGCCGAAATCACCAGCCCCGAGGGCACCATCGCGAACGCCTTTGTCTATTTTGCCACCGGCGAAGCCACCACGGCCTACGACAGCGTGCCGATGACGTCCGATGCGGGCTCAACGCTCTATTCGGGTACCATTCCGGCCCAGCCCGAGGGCACCTTTGTGAAGTACTACGTATCGGCCACCAACACGGGAGGCATCACGGGCAACTTGCCCAACGTGCCGCTCAACGTGAACCCGCTGTTCTACTACTCGCGCGACGTGCTGGGCATTGTTGATATCCAAAAAACCCCTTTCACCGACGGGA
>DAIMZG010000321.1:0-1790 GCA_036734065.1 Catalimonadaceae bacterium | reverse complement strand
GATCAACGATCAGGGCCGCGTGCCGGGGCAAGACCACCGGGTAGGGCACGGCAAATTGGTCGAAGATCCCCTTGAGTTGCAACCAGTAAGCCACCTCGGCCGGGCCGCCCACGTAGGCCACGTTGGGTAGCAGCATTTCTTGGTAAAGTGGGCGCAGGGCCACGTTGGGGCTAAACCGTTCGGGATGCGTCTCGGCCAGGGCCAGCAACTCGTCGGCCGCAAAGGTCTGTCCGGTGCCCAGGGCTTCGAAGTGCCCCTCGGCGTGGCGCACCAGGCGCGCACGGTGTTGGTCGGTGAGGTAAAAAAAGTTGAGGTCGCGGAGGTGAATCTGGGGCGAATAGCCCGCCTCGGTGAGAGCTTCGGTGGTGGCTTGTCCGGCGCGGGCGGCGGCCGATTCGGTCAGTTCGTCCTGGATGACGGGCGTGAGCAGGCTTTTACATCGGGGCTCGTCGGCGTCGAGCACCAGCACGCCCTGGTCGCCGAACAGGTGGTTGACCAGGTAGCGCGTGGCAGCGGCCAGGGTAGGTTGGGTGCGATAGGCAGCCTGCAGGGCAGCGTCGGCTTCGGGCACGTGGTCGAGCAAGGTGGCCAGGCCGTCGAGCCGGAAGCGGCCGACGGCCCCCGTCTGGTGGCTGTCCCAGACCACACGGCGGTCGGGCAGGTTAAAAAACCGAATTTCGTCGAAGTCGTGGTCTTCGGAGGCCAGCCAGAACACGGGCACGTAGCGGCGCGTCGGGTCGTGGGCGTTCATGGCATGGGCCGTGCGCACGGCCGACACAATTTTGTAGAGAAAATAGAGCGGTCCGCCAAAGAGGTTGAGCTGGTGACCCGTCGTGATGGTGAACGTACGCGGGTCGGTGAGGGCAGCCAGGTTGTCGCGCACGGCCGGACTAGTCCAGAGGTCGGCGTACTGATGGCGCAGCACGTCGGCGAGCAGTGCGCGCTGTGCGGCCGGAAACGAATGGCGGGCGGAGGCGGTCGCTACCACGCCGTCGGGGGTAGGGGCGTGGGCGTAGAAAGCCTGCAAAGCGGGCTGCTGGGCCAGGTAGTCGCCTACCAGCGAGGTGTAAAGAGCGGTTTGCCCCGGCGAAACGCGGGTGACCGACAGGGCAGAACGGGTGGCAGCGGGCATAGGCACGGCGACGTAGGATTGTCTGTACGTACAGGCAAATGTACGGGATACGTTGGGTATTGAGACCTTGCCGGATTGGGTTTGTAGGTTATGCCCCCGTTGGTGACAACTTCTCTGCCGCTGTTTGCAGTCAGCACCGTATTTGCTGCCAAACGGCGTGCTTTGCAATCCTGACCCATACCTGCTTACTTTACCCGGCATGCGGGCTGTCTCGGCAGGCCGCTCTTCCCTGCTACTATGTCCATTTCTGTGCAGCATTTGGTCAAGGTGTACGGCCGTCAGAACGCCGTGGACGATATCAGCTTTGCGGGCCAGCCCGGCGAGGTGCTGGGCTTTCTGGGTCCCAACGGCGCGGGCAAGTCCACGACCATGAAAATTGCGACGGGCTACTTGTCGGCCACGCGGGGCCGCGTGGAAGTCTGCGGTTACGACGTGGCTGAGGCCCCTCTCGAAGTGCGCCGCCGCGTGGGCTATTTGCCCGAGCACAATGCCCTCTACCTCGACATGTACGTGCGCGAATACCTCACTTTTGCGGGGCAAACGCACGGCCTGCGCGGGCACGCGTTGCGCCAGCGCATCGGCACGATGGTCGAACAGACGGGGCTGGGCCGCGAGCAGCACAAAAAGATCGGTGCCCTTTCGAAGGGCTACCGCCAGC
>DAIMZG010000320.1:0-1801 GCA_036734065.1 Catalimonadaceae bacterium | reverse complement strand
CCCGTGGCGGCCCGCGTCTGCGGCGATTGCTGCAAATGCCGGGCGGCCGAGCGGTAGTGCATCAAGGGCCAGTTGACGTTGACGTGGTAATCGAAGGTGCGCAGGGCGTCGGCCAGTTCTTCCTGCGCCGGGGCGGACATCCGGTGAAACATCCGGCGCAGGTTGCAGGACGCATGCTGCCGGGCGGCCCGTAGCAATTCGTCGTCGTACTTGGCCTCGAAGTGACGCAGCGTGAGGGTTTTCTGGCCCGTGGCCAGCTCGGTGGCGCCGCGTTTCCAGTAGAGGTGGGCCTGCATGTCGGCCAGGTCGGCATTGGCCAGCGCGGCGCGCTGTTCGGCACTCACGAGGCGGATAAAGTCGGTGGCGGCAATCTCGATGTGGCGGTACTGGGCCGACTGAAACCCGCTGGAGGGCAGCAGCGACATCCGAAACTGGAGGAATTGCTCCCGGTCGAGCCCCTCGATCATGACCGCAAAGGACTGCCCTAGAAACTGGTAGTAGCGGTTGATACGGCCCATTCTTTCCGCAAAAAAAGCGACGGGTGGCGGGGTCTGGTGCTGCGCTTCGTACTGCGTGAGCTGGGCCATCTCGCTGCGGATCAGCTTGAAGAAAAGCTCCGTGATCTGGTGATAGGTGATGAAGATCAGCTCGTCAGGAAAGGTGGTGCGCGGTACTTGCAAGGTCAGCAGGGTGTCGAGGTGCACGTAGTCCCAGTAGGTGAGGTAATCGGCGTGCAGTAGCCCTTCGAGGTAGCTGGCCAAGTCCTGACCCGAAGCCCGGTATTTTTCCTCCAGGGCGCGAATTTTCTCCACGAGCTCTGGTGTCAGTTCAGATGGGGTCATGGTAAAAAAATTTATACATTCAGCGTAAAATTGCGGATTATCACCCCCAAACCAAAAACCTCCGCAAAACCTCCGGAAGTCTTGGCTTGTGGTTTTGGGCTGAACGAAATTGAGGCCATTATCCTTCCGAGGAAGTAATTTATTGAAAATAAATACCATGCTGACGACCGAAACTACCCCCACGCACCGTGTGCATACCGACCGCTTCGAGGCCCCGGATTTTTACCAGGTGGACGACCTGCTCAACGAAGAACAAAAGCTGGTGCGCAACACCATGCGCGATTTTGTCAAGCGCGAGATCAGTCCCATTATCGAGGCGTGCGCGCAGCGGGCCGAGTTTCCGCGCCACATCGTAGGCCGCTTTGGCGAAGTGGGGGCCTTTGGGCCCACCATCCCGACCGAATACGGCGGCGGGGGTCTCGACTACATCTCCTACGGGCTCATCATGCAGGAAATTGAGCGGGGCGACTCGGGTATGCGCTCGACGGCCTCGGTGCAAGGGTCGCTGGTGATGTACCCCATCTACGCCTTTGGCTCGGAGGCGCAACGCCAGAAGTACCTGCCCAAACTGGCCAGCGGCGAATGGCTGGGCTGCTTTGGCCTGACCGAGCCGGATCACGGCTCGAACCCGGGCGGTATGGTGACGCACCTGCGCGATGCGGGTGATCACTACGTGCTCAACGGCGCCAAGATGTGGATATCCAACTCGCCCTACGCTGACGTGGCCGTGGTATGGGCCAAAGACGAAAGTGGCCGCATCAAGGGCGTGATCGTCGAGCGGGGCATGGAAGGTTTTTCGGCGCCCGAAATTCACAAGAAATGGTCGCTGCGGGCCAGCATCACCGGCGAGTTGGTTTTCGACAACGTCCGCATTCCCAAAGAAAACATCTTGCCCGGCAAAGACGGCCTCGGCGCGCCGATGCGTTGCCTCGACTCGGCGCGCTACGGCATCGCCTGGG
>DAIMZG010000319.1:0-1843 GCA_036734065.1 Catalimonadaceae bacterium | reverse complement strand
GCCCAGGGCGACATTTTCTTAGAAGACCTGCGGGCTTACAAAGCCGCGCTGGTAGAGACTGCCCGGTTGCAGCCGCTCTTTCCGCTCTGGGGCGAAGACCCGGCGGCGCTGGCCCGCGAGTTGCTGATGGCCGACTTTCGGGCCGTGGTGTGCAGTGCGGCCGATCCGCCCTTTGGGCAGGCGCACGTGGGCCGGGCCTTCGACGCCGCCTGGCTGGCGCAGTTGCCGCCGGGGGTGGACGCGGCGGGCGAAAGCGGCGCGTTTCACACCTTCGTGCACGACGGCCCCCTTTTTCGACACCCGATTGGTTTTTGCACGGGCGAGGTGATCACCACGCAGTTTGCCATCCGCCACCGCGCGGGCCAGTCTGCGGGCTGCTGGCACCAACTGGCGCTCAGCGCATCCTAACCGCCGCGCTGACGCGTGCACACGCGGGCTGTTGGAGGGGCAGCCGCAACTCGGTGCAGCCCGGTCGGAGGCCAAGCGTACGCACGTGGCGGTTGGAGATAAACCAGATTTCATCCCGGTCATTGGACAAGATCAGGTAAGCTTCGGAGGTCTCGGAAGGGGTATGCAGGCCGAGTATCCGGTAGGCATACGCTTCGGAAAACCCATTTTGCAAGGGCAGGGGCTGCGGCGCGCGCGCGTGGTCGAGCTGCGCAATGACCACGTACAGGTCGGGCAAAAGTGCGATCATCAGGTCAAAAAGTTGAGTATAAAAAATGTTTCCGTAATAACGTAAAGAGTTTCTTCAGGTTGGTAGGCATTTACCTGGCCGAGCTGCCCCAGCCCGGCCGGGGAGGCGCCCGGCTCAAGCAAGCATCGCATGAAAAAAGTGATCATTACCAAAGGGTTGCCCGGCAGCGGCAAGTCCACTTGGGCCAAGGAGTTGCAGCGTCGCCATCCGCAGGCCTACAAGCGCATCAACAAAGACGAACTCCGGGCCATGCTCGACGACGGTTATCATTCCCCCCAAAACGAGGCCTTTGTGGTCGAGGTGCGCAACCTGCTGATTGGCCGGGCACTGGCGGCAGGCAAGCACGTTATCGTGGACGACACCAACCTGAACCCCGTGCACGAGGCCGACATCCGGGCGTTGGTGGGCCAGTCGGCTCAGGTCGAGGTCAAGGACTTTACGGACGTGGACGTCGAGACGTGCGTCGCCCGCGACTTGCAGCGGCTGCATTCGGTGGGCGAACGGGTCATTCGCCAGATGCACGCGCGCTACCTGGCACCGCCCCCGCCGTCCCCCCTCGCGCTTCGGTCGGGGTTGCCCACGGTGGTGCTCTGCGACCTGGACGGCACGCTGGCCTTGCGCCACGGCCGCCCGAGCGAGCAGGACGCGCTGCTCCACCAGCCCGTGGCCGACTTGCTACAAGGCCGTTCTGCCATCCTGATTTCGGAGCGTGACGAAGCCCACCGCGCCCCCACCGAGGCGTGGCTGCAGCAGCACGGCGTGGCCTACGAAGCCCTCTACCTGCGCCGCCGGGGCGACCGCCGTCCAGAGGCCCTCGTGAAAGGTGAATTGTACGAAAGGCACATCCGGCCCCACTTCAACGTGGCCTTCGTGCTCGAAGACCGCGACCAGGCTGTGGCCATGTGGCGCGCGCTAGGCCTGACTTGCCTGCAAGTGGGGCCGGGCCATGTTTGAGGAATGGCGTGATAAGAAGCGTCAGGTAAAATGTGGTTAAAACCTCCGAGGACTGCGAAGTAGGTGCTAACCAGTCCTCGGAGGTTTTTGGGGCAGACCGCTTTTGTAGGCGTATGCGGAACTTCTGGCGGTGTTCGAACAAAGGCGGGACTTGCTTACTTTTACGGGCGTGGGCGACGGCGCGGTGCCGTC
>DAIMZG010000318.1:0-1844 GCA_036734065.1 Catalimonadaceae bacterium | reverse complement strand
CGCACGGCTGCAAATACGCCCGACTACGACGCCCTGTGCATACCGCTGCGCGACGCCACGGGGGCCGTGGCAGCTCATTGCCTGGCCGTGCCCTTTCTGCGGCCTAGCGACTGCCCGCCCGTGCCGATCGCTCCGGATGCCCCCCCGCGCCACAACTACGCGCAGGGCATCGCGGCCTTCTACGCGCAAGCTTTCGACCACCTGCGCACGCGCCAGCAACCCGGCCAGGCCCTCGTGGCAATGGGCCACCTGCACACGCTGGGGGCCGAAGCCTCGCCGGAGGGCGAGAACCCGAGCGAACGCACCATCATGGGTGGGCAGGAATTTGTACCCGTGGCGGCCTTCGATGCGGGGCTGACCTACGTGGCCCTGGGGCACATTCACAAGGCCCAGCGCATCGGCGGACGCGAGGCCGTGCGCTACGCGGGCAGTCCTTTGCCGCTGTCTTTCTCCGAAATCAACTACCAGCACCAAGTGTTGCGCGTCACGCTCGCGGGCGAGCAACTGGCCGAAGTGCACCCCTTGCCCGTGCTCCGCACGGTGGACGTACGGGTATGCCCAGTGAAGCACGCCCCCCTCGAGGACGTGCTGGCCGAACTGGAAAGGCTACCTGACCTTCCCAAAGAGGTACCCGCCGACGCCCCGCCCCCGCCCTTCCTGGAGGTGCGCGTGCTGCTGGACAACCCCGAACCAACCCTGCGCCAACAGATTGCAACGGCCCTTACCAAAAAGCACATCCGTTTGGCACGGATCGTTACCCAGTATCCTCCCACGAATGGCGAGGATACCTTGCCCACCCTCCGGACGGTGGAAGAATTGAAACAACTGCGGCCCGTCGATATCTTCGTTCGCGAATACCAGCGCAAGTATGCTGAAGCACCCGAAGACGCCCTGTTGGCCCTTTTCGACCAGGCCCGCCAAGAGGTCTTAACCCCCGAAGACCGTGAGAATTCTAAAAATTAGTGGCCGCAACCTGGCCTCCCTCGAAGGGGATTTTGAGGTGGACTTTACGCAAGAGCCCCTGCGCTCGGCGGGCCTGTTTGCCATCCTGGGCAAGACCGGGGCGGGTAAGTCCACCCTGCTCGACGCCATGTGCCTGGCTTTATATGGCAATACGCCCCGGCAGGCGCAAGTGCAGGACGGCCGCGTGAGAGTGCCCGAGGGCAACCAGACCATTAGCCTCCAAGATCCGCGACAGATACTCAGAAGAGGTACGGGCCAAGGATATGCCAGCGTAGCCTTTATGAGCATTGATCAGGTCGGATACTGCGCCTCGTGGATCGTGCGGCGGGCACACAACCGGGCAAATGGCAACTTTCAGAACGTGCAGGTCACCCTGACCTATCTGGACGGTCGCGCGGTGCCCAATGCGGGCACGCCTTCGGAATGCCGGGAAAGGATTGAAGAACTCACCGGGCTGACGCTCACGCAATTCACCCGCTCGGTGCTGCTGGCCCAGGGCGATTTTACGGCCTTTCTGAAAGCCCACAGCGACGAGCGGGCCGAGATTCTCGAAAAGCTGACGGGCACCGAGGTTTACGGCCTGATTTCCCAGCGGGTATTCGAGCGCCGCCGGGACGCCGATAACGAGGTCACGCTACTGAAAAATCGGCTGGACGGTGTGGAATTGCTCGACCCCGAAACCCTCACCCAACTGGAGACCGACGTGGCCCGGCTGGCAGGGGAAATCGCCGCGCACGACGTCACCATCAAAAACCTGGAAGCCGCCCAGCAGTGGTACCGGGAGTTGGCTACCGCCCAGCAGCGCTGTGCGGAGGCCGACACGGCGCAACAAGCGGCCCAGCAGGCCCTCGACGAAACGGCCGACCGTTGGGCGACCCTCG
>DAIMZG010000317.1:0-1847 GCA_036734065.1 Catalimonadaceae bacterium | reverse complement strand
CCATCGGCCCGAGCATGTTGAAGAACGTCTTGACACCCAACTCGCGCCGCACGGGGCCCACGTGCCGCATGGCCGGGTGGAACAGGGGCGCGTGCAGGAAGCACATATTGGCCACATCGAGCTGGCGGCGCAGCACGTCGCGGTCGGTCGTAAAGCGGTAGCCCAGCCACTCCATCACGTTGGACGAGCCGCAGACCGACGACACGCCCGTGTTGCCGTGCTTGACGACGGGCTGCCCGGCCCCGGCCACCACCAAGGCGGCCAGCGTCGAGATGTTGAACGTGTCTTTGCCGTCGCCGCCCGTGCCGCACACGTCCATGGCGGGCAGGCCGTCCAGCTCTACCCGCTCGCAGAGGTCCAGCATGGCGTCGCGAAAGCCGGCCAACTCTTCGACGGTGATACTGCGCATCATGTACACGGTCAGGAAAGCGGCCATCTGGCTTTGGTTGACCTCACCGGAGGCAATGGCCCGCAGCACCGACCGCGCTTCGGCCGTGCTGAGCGTGCGGTGGTTGAGCAATTCGCCGAGCAGTTCTTTCATGTGCTTTCGAGCCAGTTTTTTATCATCTGTGCCCCGTGTTCGGTCAGTACCGACTCGGGGTGAAACTGCACGCCGCGTACGCGGTAGTGGCGGTGGCGCAGGGCCATTACGCCGCCGTGCGCGTCGGTGGCCGTCAGTTCCAGATCGGCGCCGAGGGTTTGTCCATCCACCACCCACGAGTGGTAGCGCCCGGCCTGGAAGGTGGCGGGCACCTGCCGGAAGAGCACCTCGTCAGGCTGCAATACGTGGGTGGTGAGGGCCACGCCGTGCAGCACGTCGCCCAGGTTGAGCAGTTGCGCCCCAAACGCTTCGCCAATGGCCTGCAAACCCAGGCACACGCCGAAGATGTCTTTGCTGGGGGCATAGGCCCGCAAGAGGGGCAACAACAGCCCTGCCTCGGAGGGAATACCCGGCCCGGGCGAGAGCAAAATCTTGTCGTAGGCGGCCACGTCGGCCAGCGCAATCTTATCGTTGCGGTACACGTCGGTGGCATCGCCGTAGCCCAGTTCGCGGATCAGGTGTACCAAGTTGTACGTGAACGAGTCGTAATTATCGAAAACGAGGATTTTCATCGGTAGCAGTCCGCTCGCCAGGAGCGGGGCCGACAAGTTACGCACGAGAGCGATACGCCCCTATTCGCGGGCTTTTATGAGTTCGCCGTTGCGGTAGATTTCCACCTGCTGCAGTTTGCCCTCGGCGTCGTAGTATTTCCACTTGCCCGTGCGGCGCCCGACCTTGTATTCGCCTACCAGCGCTTTTTCCCCATTGGGGTGATATTCCAAGTGGTCGCCCAGGGATTGCCCGCCCTTGAACTGCAGGTCGCTGTGCAACTGACCGTTGTCGTAGAAACGTTGCTGTCGCCCCGAGAGCAAACCGAAGGCGTATTCGCTCTTTTCTTCGGGCTGGCGGTTGGGGTGATAAACCGTACGGGTGCCGTGCAGGCGGCCGCCCTCGTAGTGCTCTTCGATGTGCAGGGCGCCGTCGGCGTAGAAATAGCGCCAGCGGTCGGCGGGCTTGTCGCCCTCAAAGTAGCTTTCACGGCGCAGGGTACCCGACTCATCGAAGGTGCGCACGCGGCGCGATTGCTCTTCTTTGGCAAAGCGAATTTCTTCACGCTTGCTGCCGGAGGGATAAAAATACGTGCTGAGGCCGTCCAGCTTGCCCTGACGGTAGTTGAGCGTATGCTTGGGCTGGCCGTCGTCGTACCAGGCGCGGTTGAGCCCGTGCAACTGGCCGTCGCGGTAGTTGCCCTCCAGCACCAACTGGCCTTCGGACGTATATTTACGAAATACGCCCGCGCGCTGGC
>DAIMZG010000316.1:0-1903 GCA_036734065.1 Catalimonadaceae bacterium | reverse complement strand
TGCTTTCAGCCCCCGGCCGATGACTTGCGGCGCATCCGCCAGGAGATTGACTACGACGGCGATGCGCTGCGGGCCGTGCTGGACGCCCCCACTTTTCGTGAGACTTTTGGCCCACTGCAAGGCGCCCGGCTGCAACGCCCGCCCAAGGGCTACGCCGCCGACCACCCGCACCTGGAATTGCTGCAATACAAAGATTTTCTGGCCATGCGCACCCTGCCCGACGCGCAGGTGCTCGGCGCTTCGTTGCCCGACCAGGTGCTGGCGGCCTGGGCCGCGGCCCGGCCCTTCGCGGCGTTCATCAACCGTGCCCTGACCGACCCGGACGCCTAACGCCGCAGGCCGATGCCCATCTCGATGTAGTCGGCCTTGCGGAAATAGGCTTTCAGGTTGAGGTTGGCGTAGAAGTGCTCGCCGAAATAATACTTGAGACCGTAGCGCTGGTAGCCCCGGCGGTAAAACTGGTACGGCAGGTAGAGGTAGTAGCCCCCCTGGGCCAGCACCGACAGTTGCCCAAAATAGAATTCGGCCCCGGCCATTGTGCCAATTTGCCAGGGCACTATGCCGCCCGGCGGCAGGGCCAGTTGCCGCCAGTAGAACTCGCTGTCAAGGGAAGTGTCGTAGCAGACGTCGCCCCCGGCGTTGAGCGAAAAGTGGCGCAGCGGGCGGTAGGAAACGTAGCCCGACACCACGTAGGCGGGCCAGCGGCGGGCTTCGCTCTGGTGAATTTCTTTGGTGCCGCGCAGCAACATCATGTCTAGGTGCCAGGACGGCACAAAGGGCGCAAAAGCATCGGCCGTTTGCCGCACCAGGGGCTGCGGCCGGGGCACGTGCCGCAGGCCCGCGCTCAGCAGCGGGAAGTTCATGCCGTTGTTGGGTAGGCGCAGCGCTCCGTTCGAAAAGTGAACCAACGACAGGCTCAGCAGTCCCTCCCAGTGGGGCGTCACCGTCCAGTAGGCCGACAGTTCGCCTTGCAGCACAAAACTGAGGCGATTGCTGACGGCCAGGTTGAGGGGATTGCGCTCGCGGTCGTAGATTTTGGTGGAATAGACCAGGCCCGTGGTGGGCGCCAAGCCCAGGCGGAAGCGACGCACCCGCCGCAGGATCAGTTCGAGCCGGGCCGTAGCGGTGAGGGCCTGGCCCAGTTCGGGGATGTTGAAGTCGTAGAAGGACGCGTCCAGCCCGACGTGCGGGTAGTTGTAGAGGCGCTCCCAGGCGTGGCGGCCCCGCGTGGCCTTCACGGCTCCCAGCCGCAGGCCATAAGCGTGCGGAAACTGCACCAGCGGCGTTTGGCTGCGGTAGCGCAGCACGGCCGCGTAGCCCGTGCGCGCCTCGACGGCCCACTGGCTCACGGGTGGGGCTACCTGCGCCTGCGCCCGCAACGGCTGCACATCAACCCCACCCCCACCCAGGAAAATCGCCAATAAAAAGGCGGAAAAAAACCGAATACGCACAACGAAATGATATTGCGCCCAAGATAGGGCACAATTCCCACGTTCCAATTCCCCGTAGAGACGTAGCACGCTACGTCTCTAGGCCAAACGTTGCGTGCCAGACATTTTATGCCAGACGTTGCCCCCCAGACGTTGCGTGCAACGTCTCTACGCGCCGCCGGGCTGCGCCTTGCGGCGTTCGGGTCAGTTGCTGAGAATGGCCTGGTAGGTGTCGGACGTGATTTGCCGCAGCACCACGGGCCGTACCCCCACAATCCGGGCGATGATCGCCTCGTTGGGGTGCTTGATCGTGACCAACTCCAGCCCCTCTTGCGCCTGCGTCTGAAACTGGCCGCGCAATCCGTCCATCAGCCGATCCACCTTGCGCGGCACGTTGTCCACACAAACCGAAAACGAAATGGCCGACATCTGCATCAGGTTGGCCCGCAGGTTGACCTGCACCAGCGCTTCGA
>DAIMZG010000315.1:0-1911 GCA_036734065.1 Catalimonadaceae bacterium | reverse complement strand
CGTTCCTGGGCTTTGTCTTTTTGCATGGCCTTTTGTGCGCAGAAAGTGCCCACAGGGTTACGAACGGGATCAATTTCTCGGGCGTAACCCTTTTTCGTTAACTAAACTGGCCCCGTGCAGTTATTAGTAGCGTGATTCTAGGCTGGCAAAATATCTGTTCGACGTGGCTGTTGTGGGGCTTTGCCCAAGCCGCCCTCGCCCAAAACGCGCTCCCTACCGACGTCTTCGACCTGGCCCGGCACGGCGACTCGCTCGCCGTGGCCCACTGGCTGGCGGCGCAACCCACCAGCCTCGACAGCACCAATGCGGCGGGCTACACGCCCCTGATGCTGGCTGCCTACCACGGCAACCGCGCCTTCGTGGCGCAGGCCGCCCCACGAGTGAAGGATATTGACGCGGGCAGCGCCTACGGCACGGCCCTGATGGCCGCCGCCGTCAAGGGCGAAGCCGATATCGTGGGCCTGCTGCTCGCGGCCGGGGCCAACCCCGACCTGACCGATGCGCAGGGAGCCACCGCCCTCATCTACGCGGCCAACTTCCGCCACCCCGATGTCGTCCGAGTGCTGTTGGCCGCCGGGGCCAATCCCGACCTGGCCGACCAGCGCGACTACCGCGCCCTCGACTATGCCCAACTTCACCAACACACCGAACTGATCATTTTACTTTCTCCCTAAAGCATGAAAAAACACTACGCAACTCTATGCCTCGTTGCGCTCGCCTGGTCTGCCCAGGCCCAGCGCAGTTCCGGCGAGGTGCTGCTGCAAAATGACCAGCGCGTCGCGCTGGTGGTGGCTGCCGACAGTGTCACGGTTACACTGATTGGCCCGGCCGACCGTTGGTACGCCGTCGGCTTCGATGCGCAGGCGATGCAGGCGGGCACCGACGTGGTCTACTACGGTTCGGGCCCGCAGGGCGTGCGGTTCTACGATGCCTACTTGGTGGGCAACGCCGCCCCCGTGGCCGACCCGCAGCAAGACTGGGTGGTGGCCAGCGAAACGGTCACGGCGGGCATCCGGACGCTGGTGGCTCGCCGGGCACGGGCAACCAACGACAACAACGACTACAACTTTGCCGAAGACATCCAGGTCCTACCCGTGATCTACGCCCACGGCAACGGGGCCTCCACGTCGCTGGCCTTTCACGGCGGCAACCGCGGGGCCACCGCGCTGAACTTCACCGTGACCAGCGCGTCGGCGCCCCTGCTGGCGCAATCGGTGCGGGTGTATCCCAACCCGGCGCAGGGCCTGGTCAGCATTGACCCGGGCACGGCCTTGGCCCTCGAACGCGTGCGCCTCTTCGACGCCACGGCGCGCTGCCTGCGCGAAGTGACGCCCACTGTCCGGGTGGGCGAGGCCTATCCGTTGTCCCTCGGTGGGTTGAAGGGCGGCATTTATTTCCTAGAAATAACGGCGGGCAGCCAGCGCACCGTGCAGCGGCTGCGCGTAGAGTAGGGCCACTACCTACGCAAAAAAGGCGTGCTGACCCGGTCAGCACGCCTTTTTGGTGTGATACGGCCAGCAGGCTAATAAGAGGCCTCGTCCGAATGGGTTTCTTCCAGTTCCGACTCGTCAATCTTGCGAATCTCGACGGCGCACTCGCCCTTCTCGTTGCGACCGAGTTTGTACTCGACGTAGTCGCCGATCTGCAAATCGTTGAAGTCGCAGTTTTCCAACTCCGAGTAGTGAAAGAACAGGTTCTTGCTGCTCAGGTCAGTGGCGATAAAGCCGTAGCCACTGAGCAACTGCACGATCTGGCTGGTCTGGATTTCGTCCGACACGACAGTATTGCCCGACACGTGTCCGTTGCCCGCGTGCACGGGAGGGGAGTAGCGCGTTTGGTCTTCCTGAGTGAACAGATTGGAAATGAGCGACGAGTTCCGATTGGTCTTGTTGTCAATCAGGTCGTGCATCA
>DAIMZG010000314.1:0-1934 GCA_036734065.1 Catalimonadaceae bacterium | reverse complement strand
GACATCCCTTGCACCAAGCCGGGCCACAGGCCAGCGGGCGGCGATCCGTCGGTCAGCCCAGCTTCGCCGCCGCGCTGCTAACAATACGGCGAGAAAAACTCCTACGCTTGCCCAGGCTAAAAGCCTCCCATACAGCTAAGAAAATGTGGGCTTTTTTCCTTAGAATCAGGGTGATTCCTGCTTCTCGCGTTTACTTACGCTGCCCTTTTTTCTATCCAGTGATTGGGGAGTACTTCACACACACGCGAAAACCTCTGTACATGGTACAAAGGTTTTTTTAAAAGAAATGTATGTTCGATTTAGTCACCGAACAGGTCAAATTTAAGACCCAGGTTGGCCCGCACACTGTAGAACTCCTCTTGCATGGTGCGCACCCGCACGCCCTGGTAGAACCGCAACGGCTGATTGGTTAAGTTATTCAACTCTACAAAGACCCGCAAGCGAGGCGTGAAAGCGTAAGACCCGTTGAAGTCGAGAAAAGTCTGGCGGTCGTAGAAACGGTCGAAGAAAGCCCCTTCGCCTAGTTCATCCACGTAGTCGCTGGCGTAGTTGAGCGAAAGGCGCAGCACCAGCTTGGCCGTTTCGTACGAAAGCGAGGCGTTGAACATGTTACGAGCTGTGCCGGGCAGGGCGACATCTTCGCCCTCACGACCTTCGATGCCCGTCGTGCTCGACTCGGTGCGGGTGTAATTGGTGTAGATGCCAAAGCCTTTCAAAGCCCCGGGCAGAAAATCGAGCTGCCGCTGAAAGGCTACCTCCAATCCGTACACATCGGCCGTGCCCCCATTGGCCGGGCGGGTAAAATCCAGGTTCTCGCCAAACTGCGGATCACTGAAACCCCGGATAGTCTGCGTGTAGATAAAGTCGCTGATGTCTTTGTAAAACACCCCACCCGATACCAGGCCGATGGAGCGGAAATAGTGCTCGGCCATCAAATCCCAATTCATGGCCACGGTGGGGCGCAAACCCGGATTGCCGCGCGCCAAGGCGTTGTCTTCGGGGCTAAACTGAGCGTAGGGCACCAAGTCAAAGTAATTGGGACGGGCCAAGGTATTGGTCCACGCCGCCCGGAAGATCGTGTTTTCGCCTAGATTGTACTTGAGGTGTACACCCGGTAGCACGTTGAGGTAATTGTCTTCGTTGGCTTCTTGGCTAAAGTCCTCGGTGTCTTCATTGAAAATGAAACCTTGGTAGTCAATGTTGGTTTGCTCCAGCCGCAGGCCCACCACGGCCGAGAGCTTGCGGGTTATTTGGTGGTCGGCCATTACGTAGCCCGCATAAATATTTTCCCGTGCGAAGTAATTACCGGGCAGGTATTCGGCTAGGGCATCTTCGGCGTCGAATAGGGCCCGGTTGCCCAAGTCAAGTCCACCCAGAAATTCGCGGCTGGCAAAACGTCCAACGCTGTATTGCGAGCCGGCCAGATAGTTTTCGTCGGTTTCGTCGCTGGTCGGCACGCTGCCCAAGGTGGCAAAGACATCCTCGTCGAGCGGAGAGAATTCTACGTAGCCATTATCTCGCTTTTTGACCTTGGTGCGTACCCGACCGCCAAACTTGAGAAAGCCATTCCGGCTGTAGGGCACCAGCAAATCGAGCCGTCCATTGATATCTTCGTCGAAGGTGAAGCCATTTTCTTCGTATAGTTCGTTAAATTCTATACCGCTCGCGTCAGCCGGATTGAGCAAATTGGCCAACGGCTTTTCGGGGTTGCTCACGTCGAGCCGCACGGGTACGGCGCTGCGGTAGCTGACGTAACGCTCGTTGGGACGCTCTTCGGAGGCACGGGCGTAGTTGAGCGACCAGTTGGCCTTCACTTGCCCAAACAGGTGGTTGCCGCGCGTCATGAGGTTGACCACGCGCTGGTCTTCGAGCCGCTGGTTGCGCACGCGATTGTTGTCAATGCCACCCTTGGTCTGGTACTCCACCCGGGCGCG
>DAIMZG010000313.1:0-1967 GCA_036734065.1 Catalimonadaceae bacterium | reverse complement strand
GATGAATCGCGTCTCTACAGGTCAGACGCGATGGATCGCGTCTCTACGGTAATACGTCGTCGAGCACGCTACACTTTGCGGCCACTGCGCAAGGCGCACATCTCCACAAAGCCTCGCACCATCCGGACAGTCTCTTCGCCGCGCTCGAACATGCCCATGTGGCCCGTTTCCGACAAGATGTGTATGGTCGTATCGCCGGGCAGGGTAAACTGCTGTTTGTGATCGTCGAAAGGAATGGCCCCGTCTTCGCGGCCCGCGATGAACATGACGGGGTGAGGCAAATTGACCAGCACGGCGCTGTAGTTGCGGCGGTCGCGCATGGCTTTGGTAGAGGCAATAATGGAAGAAACGGCCGTGCGGTTGCCGATGTCGTGCAGCAGCCGGATAATGCTTTGCTGCGACGCGCGATTTTTGTGAAAGAACAAAGGCGGCACGAAGCACTCGATGAACGACTCTACGCCGTTTTGTTCCAGCGACTTGATGGTCTGGTCACGGTCCCGCTTCTTTTCCTCGCTGTCGGCGTAGGACGTCGAGTGAAAAAGCCCCAACCCGTTGAGGTGATTGGGGTAGCGGTTGGCGTAGGCCAGGGCCACGTAGCCGCCCATCGAATGGCCGATGAGGGTGCAATCTTCTACCTCTAATTGCATCAGTTGCTCCCGCACGGCGTCGGCCATCTCTTCAATGGATATATCTCCTTCGATGGGCGGATTCTTGCCGAACCCGGGCAAGTCAATGGTGATAACGCAGAATTGCTCGGCCAATACCTGCTGGAAGCGCTCCCATATCAGGCTGCTGGCGCAAAAGCCGTGTAGTAAAACCACTACGGAGCCCCGTCCGGCCGTAGCATAACTTAAGGAGGCGTTTTTCATGCTGAGAGAATATTCAGGGTTATAACCGTAAATGGGCCAGGTAGTTTGTCACCAAGAGCCGCGAAGATTGCCATTGTTTCCCTAAAACCAGCCGTCCAGCCCATCATTTTCGTAATCGGAACCATTGCCCGACACAGGTCGTTTTCTCCGTTGTGATAAAAGCGAATGCCCCTGCTCCCCCGGCTGTCCCTGCCGCTGACTTCGACCAACTCGATCCGCGCGAATACATACTCATCAAAGGCGCCCGCGTCAACAACCTCAAAAACCTCAGCGTGGCCATCCCACGCAATCGGCTAGTGGTGATCACGGGCCTATCGGGTTCGGGCAAATCGTCGCTGGCCTTCGACACGCTCTTTGCCGAAGGGCAGCGCATGTACGTCGAAAGCCTGAGCGCCTACGCCCGGCAGTTTTTGGGTCGGATGGAAAAGCCCGCCGTGGACTACATCCGGGGCGTTTCGCCAGCCATCGCCATCGAGCAGAAAGTCACGGCCCGCACTTCGCGCTCGACGGTGGGCACCACCACCGAAATCTACGACTACCTCAAACTGCTCTACGCCCGCGTGGGCATCACCTATTCGCCCGTAAGTGGCGAGCCCGTCACCAAAGACACCGTGGACGACGTGATGGCCTATTTGCACACCCTCCCCGACGGCACCCGCCTGATGGTGGTTACGCCCCTGCTGCGCACTGTGGGCCGCGCCCTGGCCGACGAGCTCAAGGTGCTGTTGCAAAAGGGCTTTGCCCGCGTCCTGCTCGACGAGCAGCTCTATTTCATCGAAGACGCCCTGGCTGAAGCGGCCATGCTGCAAAAAGTGCGCACCGTCGAGATCGTGGTGGACCGGGCCGTCCTGCGCCGCCAACCCGACGGCACCTGGCCCGAAGACGACCAGTTTCGCCTGGCCGATTCGGTGCAAACGGCCTTCTACGAAGGCGAGGGCACCTGCACCGTGGTGCTGACCGACCCGCCCGCCCGCCGTACCTTCTCGGATCGGTTCGAGCGTGACGGCCTCACCTTCGAAGAGCCTTCGGTCAACTTGTTCACCTTCAACAACCCCTACGGCGCCTGCCGCACCTGCGACGGCTTCGGCACGGTGCTGG
>DAIMZG010000312.1:0-1988 GCA_036734065.1 Catalimonadaceae bacterium | reverse complement strand
ACCATCGGCGGCGGCAACCTGGGACTGAACGTGCCGCAAGGAGGGCGCCTCAACCAGGGCCCGCTCGACCTGGCCGATCCCGCGTGGGCCGCGCTGACGCTCAACCGCCCCGACGTGCTTGCCTACACCTCCGAGGTGGTAACCGACTCGCTGTCGGTGGCGGGCTTTCCGCAAATGAAACTCTTTGCCCGGAGCCTGCCCACGGGTGCGCAACCCGGACAGGCCACCACCACTGATTTTATGGTGCGGGTGCTGGACGTGTACCCGGACGGGCGCGAAATATTTGTCACCGAAGGCACGGTCAATGCCCGGGCCCGCGCCTATGCCCGTTCCGTAGCGGAGGGCCAGCCCAGCGACGCGTTGCCCTTTACCAACATCGTGGCCGACTCGCTCTACGCCTACGAATTCGAGTTGCTGCCGCTGGCCTACACCTGGGGGCAGGGGCATCGGCTCAAGGTACTGATCAGCAGCAGCAACTGGCCGCGCTATCAGTCCAACCCCAACATCCCCCTGATGGCCGACGATTTTTTCCGTCGTGCACCCGGGCAGGCCTTCACCTACACCTTCGAGGGCAATGAGTTGGCCCCGCGCACGGCTACGCAAACGGTGCTCAGTGGTGGCGATTTTGATACCCAACTGCGGCTCCCCGTGTTGGGAGGCAGCATCACGTCGCTACCCGCAGTGGCCGCTGCTGTGCCCGAAAAATACATGATTCCGTATCCGAATCCGGCGCAAACCACCCTTTACCTGCGTACCAACCATACCGATTTGCGCACGTACACTGTTTTCGACCGATTAGGTCGGTTGGTGGCCGAAGGTACTTTCGCAAGTGGGCTGGTGATCCCCACCGAACATTTGACTCCCGGACTTTATGTGTTGCGTTGCCACACCGCTGTGGGCAGTATCGTGACCAACCGTTTTATCAAGGCAGAATAGGGAAGTAGCTGCTATAATTATCTTTTTACTTTTTTTACAATTCATTTTTTATGGAATCTGTTAGACTGCTCTTATTGGGCATCACTTTTTTTGCAGCCACCATGATGATTATTGGCATTATTCGGCCCGGCTTTGCTGTCTGGTGGAGTGGGCATAACACCCGAGCCAACGTACTCAAGGTATGGGGCGTGTTGGCGGTTGCTTCTGCCGTTACCTTTTTTGCGGTGAGTGCAGGCCAAGAAAATGAGCGCCTCGATCCGGACGCCACCCCCACTTTTGAGCAGTCACCCGATAGCGGACGTTGATTTGATCACGTTTCCCTTTTTGCCGTACCTTCGTGGCAAATAGCGCCTCTTACGGCGTGCAAAACGCACCAGCGGACTTTACTTTATGAAAAATCTGACGCGGATCGCGATTCAGAAATCGGGCCGTCTCAGCACGGCATCGCTGCAACTCATCGAAGAGTGCGGCATCCACCTCAACAACGGACCGGGAGCCCTCAAGGCCCAGGCTGCCAATTTCCCGGCCGAGTTTCTTTTCCTGCGCGACGACGACATCCCCGGCTACGTGGCCGACGGCGTAGCGCACTTGGGCATTGTGGGCGACAACGTATCGGTAGAGAAACGCCAGCCCGTCGAGACCGTGCAACGGCTGGGTTTTTCGCGCTGCCGTTTGTCCATTGCCATTCCCAGAAATGATCCTTACGCGGGCGTTCAGGACTTGGAAGGGCGCAAGATTGCCACCTCGTATCCCAACCTGACGGCCGACTTTCTGGCTCGGCACGGTGTGCAGGCGCACCTGCACGAGATCAGCGGCTCGGTCGAGATCGCCCCTAGCATTGGCCTGGCCGACGCCGTGTGCGACATTGTCAGCACGGGCAGCACCCTGGCCAGCAACGGCCTGAAAGAGGTGGAAATAATCTTCCGCTCCGAGGCCGTCATGATCGCTCACCCTGGCCTGAGCCTTGCTCATCGCCAGACCCTCGACAATTTGCTGTTTCGTATCCAGTCCGTACAACGGGCGCGCAATACCAAGTATATCTTGCTCAACGC
>DAIMZG010000311.1:0-2017 GCA_036734065.1 Catalimonadaceae bacterium | reverse complement strand
GGGTTTGGTAGTCGTTCTTCTCCAGAAACTTCTGCAGTAACTTACAAAATACGATATCGTCTTCCACGATCAGGAGGTGCTTAGGCATTAATTACAGTTTTGAGAGTTTCTTGTGATACGTCTTTGTCCGAAAAAAGGCGAATGGCGTGCTGGTCAATAGCAAACACGGCCATGCAACTCTGCACAAAGCCCCGGATCAGCTCGTCAATGCCCAAGCCCAAGTTGCCAAAATTGCGTACGTCGAACAGCATCAGGCGGGCGTCATCGTAGGTCCAGCCCTCTTCGCTCTTGACCGAGAGGTTGGTGCCGTACACGTCCCACGAGGGCGTTCCCTCGGGCAAAGGCAGGTTGAGCGGAAAGCGGGCCCGCCGCGAATAGGCCGCCAGCGGCCGCAAGCCCTCGTCGGTGGCGTGCAGCATCATCCGGATATCGAAGGCGTAGCTACGGCCCTTGCTGTCGGGCAGGGTGCCGACGTGGTACCAGAGGCTGTGGGCGTCCGAGCCGGCCACGTAGTTGCTGTGGATCAGTTCCTGCACCAGATAGCCCGGCTCGGGGTGCGCACGCAGGGCCGCCAAGGCCGTGTCCAACTCGGCCGCACTGGTGATGGTATGGACCCCCTGCCCGGCGTTGCTGTCGGGTACTTTGATGACCATCTTGCCCGCAAAGCGCTCGTAGTAGCTGGCCAACTGTTCGTAGGGCACGTTGCGAAACGTGCGCGGCGTAAAGATGCCCACGCCGTGGTGCCCATAGCGGGCGTTGAAGTCGGTGTAGGCCACGGCGGCCACTTCTTTGTTGCGCCCCCCGGCCAGGCAGGCCTCAATGGGGTTGAGCAGCAGCGTGCGGGCTCCCTGGGGCAGGCGCGTCCACGGCTCTTGGGTCACGTAGCGGAAGGCCGCCCGAATCGGCACCCACCCTTCGCGCCCGGCGTTGATTTCCATTTGGCCATCGCTGAAGCGGACGGGCGGCTGCGGATCGTCTTTGTTGAACTGCGCCAGATAGACGTGCTCATCGAACACATCGGCCACGGTGGCCGCGTAGCCCACGTTTTCCATCGGATTTTTGTCGTACACCACCGCCAGTGCCCCCGTGCCCCCGTGCTGCTCGACCATCGGGCGGAAGGTGCGGGCAATCAGCCGTCGGTAGCCGCCCTGCTCGACGTTGAGCTCAAGCAGGGGCATGGACTTCTGACCCGAAGGGCACGAATTGGTCTCGATCACGGTCAGCCGACGGTTGCCCTCGTGGTTGGTCACGTGCATCAGGTCGGTGCCCGCCCAGCGAAAATACGTGGGCTGGTAGGCCAGCAGTTTGGTCAGAAACTCCGGGTCAGCCTGCGGGTGCAAGCGGCAATAGCGCGTGACGAGCTGTTCGGACGTAAGGTTGAGAAAGTAGGCTACCAGCGGGTGAATATTGGAATTGAGCACGCGCGGGTACCAGTGATCAGTGGGTTCGAAGTCCCCCGGTTCTACGAGGTGGACATTCTTGGCAATGGAGAGTTGCATACAGAAAAGTAAAAAAGTGGGCGCCTCCAAAAGCGCTTCCGTACCTCCTACGCAAACGGGTGACCAATGGTGGTGGCTCGCTACCGCTTGAACACCAAATATTTTTTGGCTACGAAGTTGATCACCGCCACCAGGCCAATCACCATCACTTTGGTGAGTACCAGCCCTTCGTTGCGAAGCAGGCGCAGCAAAAAGTCAGGGGCCAGTTGGGCGATGAGGCGATCGAAAAAATGATCTGCGCGCAGCGCGTCCACCGTAAACCACATCAGCAACTGATTGAGCACCAACACCCCGATGGATACGGCCGCAAAGGCCATAACCTCTTTCTGACGGCTGTAGCGCCCCGTGATGAACACCCACCGGAACGAGATGACGTAGTTGAGGAACAGGGCCACGGTGAGCGAAATGAGGTTGGCCACCAGGTAGTGCATGCCCATCAGCGCATTGAGGACGTAGAAAAGCAGCAATTCGACAATGGCGCCCGCCGCTCCGGCGATGATAAACTTGATAATTTGCTG
>DAIMZG010000310.1:0-2035 GCA_036734065.1 Catalimonadaceae bacterium | reverse complement strand
AACTAACACGGCTGATGCCGCACGCCAAAAACCCGGAAGCTACTTCCGGGTTTTTGTATTCACGCGCTACCAAACCTCACTTCTATCTATGAAAACGAATGTTTTTGGACAACTAGCCCTCGCACTGGGGCTGCTGCAAGGGGCCTGCCAGTCGGGCCAAACGGTGGCCACCACCGACCCGATCGCGGGCCGAGTGGACACTACGGCCGCCGATACGTTCCGCATTGCCTTTGGCTCGTGCAACCACCAAGACCGGCAACAACCCCTCTGGCCCGAGATCGCCGCCCAGCAGCCCGATCTCTGGGTGTGGCTCGGCGACAATATCTACGGCGATACGGAAGACATGGACCTAATGGCCCGCAAGTACGAAAAGCAACTGGGTCGCCCCGAATACGTGGCCTTTGCCCGCCAGACTGAGGTCGTCGGCGTATGGGACGACCATGACTTTGGCGTCAATGACGGGGGCAAGTTTTATCCCAAGAAAGCCGAAAGCAAAGCCCTGATGCTCGACTTCCTCAACGCGCCCGCCGAGGACGTCCGCCGCACGCGCGAAGGCGCCTATACTTCTTACACCTTTGGGGAGGGCGATCGGCGCGTAAAAGTGATTCTACTCGATACACGTACCTTCCGCGATACGCTCGACCGCGTGCGCAATGCCGACGGCAAAATGGAATACCAGCCCAATCCGGAGGGCGATATCCTGGGCGAAGCGCAGTGGAACTGGCTGGAAAGCGAACTCCGCGAAGGAGCGGCCGTCAACCTAGTGGGCAGCAGCATTCAGGTGATCTCGTCCGAGCACTACTGGGAAAAGTGGTCGAACTTTCCGGTGGCCCACCGCCGCCTCTACGACCTGGTGGCCCAAACCCAAGCCAGCGGCGTGGTGTTTCTGAGTGGCGATCGGCACATTGCCGAGCTGTCGCGCTACGACACCACGGGCGTAGCCTATCCGCTCTACGACTTCACCTCCAGCGGCCTGACCCATACTTGGGGCAGCGGGGGCGACGAGCCAAATCGTTTTCGCGAGCAAGGGCTGATTATCGCCCTCAACTACGGTTTGGTGGACGTGACCTTCGGCAATGAAGGCCCCGAGGTGCTGCTCACCTGTCGGGGCGATAGCAACCAGGTATTCTTCGAAAAGCGGCTTACTTTCTGACGGATAAAAAATGCCGACATCTCGCTGGTGACGGCGATGCTACCCAACCAAAAAAGCGACCACTAAGATGGTCGCTTTTTTGTTGACAAGGCTTATATCGCTGGTGAGTATCACGCCTCCAAGGTCTTGTGGGCAGTACTCAAGAAAACCTCAGCGGCGTTTGTAAAGATTTTGTATGTGATGGGCATGATCACTTGGAAGGGGCTAGGTTCCGGACGTATTCGACGGACACCTGGGCGATGCGGGCAATCTGCTCGACGGAAAGCGTACCGTCGGCCAGCATGGCCCGGATAAGGGCGTCTTGCTTTTGAACTTCGCCTTCGGCTTTGCCTTCGGCCTTGCCCTTGGCGATTCCTTCGGCCTTGCCCTTGGCGATTCCTTCGGCCTTGCCTTGCAAAAAGAAGGCATCCTGTTGAATGTCGTATGTGATGGGCATCTGATTGATTACTTGTTGAGTGACTTGACTAAGGTTACGCAAACGTGCCAGTACGATGAGCTGACGCACGTATTTTCGTAACGCCAATTCGGACGGATTGATTGCTTGCAGACGGTTGACAATGCGCATCATGACGGATGTGGCGTCTGTGGTACCAAAATCGGCCAGCACGGCCAGCAGTATCTCTTCCGGCACCGACGATTGCAGGAAGGTCTCGTAGGGCTGTTGGCGAAAGCTCACCAGTTCGAACCCCCGGAAAACCTCTCCGGGAGGCAGCTGGGTAGGCATCCGCGAGGGGTTATTGCCTAGGTAAAACACGTACTGCCGTACGGGCAAACCAAACTTGCGGCGCAGCAGGGCGTGGTACTCCTGCATGCGGTAGAGAAATCCGTCTTCGTCGGCCGTCTGAAACTCGAGCTGAAGCAGGAAAGGCGGCTGGTTGGCCA
>DAIMZG010000309.1:0-2051 GCA_036734065.1 Catalimonadaceae bacterium | reverse complement strand
ATTTCGCCCAGGAAGACACCACCCACCGGGCGGGCTTTGGCTTTGTGGTGGCCGATCACCGCTTTCCGCGCGTGACACGAGCCGAAGAACTGGTAGATCCGCTGATTTACATCACCACCCGCGACGAGCGCAACCGCCTCGTCAACGCCACCGACCCCAAACTGGCCCTCGACGAGTTCTGGCTCAAACTCGGCGGCAGCCGCGACCAGGCCCGCCAGCTCATCCGGGCTTATTATCGCCGCGTGCAGCAAGCCAACGACTTATTTACCAATTTCAAGGAAGGCTGGAAAACCGACCCGGGCATGATCTACATCGTCTTTGGCAAGCCCGACCAGGTCACGCGCAAAGACGACCGCGAAGAGTGGTACTACGTGCGCAATGCCAATCTTCCCGAAGTTGTCTTTACCTTCGTGCGGCGGCCGACCATCTTCACGGATCAAAACTTAGAACTGCTGCGCTACAACGAGTATGACCAGGCATGGTACACCATGGTAGAACAATGGCGAAAAGGTATTCTGAGAAACTAACCCCTCCCGGCCCGGCGCCCACGCGCACGGAGGTCGTTTTCGGGCTGCACCCCGTGCTCGAAAGCCTGCGGGCGGGGCAAGAAATGGACAAAATCTTGCTCCAGCGCGAACTGGGCAGCGAGGCCACCACCGAGTTGCTGGCCACGGCCCGCTCGCTGGGGGTGCCCGTGCAGCGGGTGCCCATCGAAAAGCTCAATCGCGTTACGCGCAAAAATCACCAGGGCGTGGTGGCTTTTCTGGCCGCCATCACCTACGCCTCGCTCGACCACGTGGTGCAGACGGCTTACGCCGAAGGCCGCGCTCCGCTCGTATTGATCCTCGACCGGGTGACGGACGTGCGCAACTTCGGGGCCATTGCCCGCTCGGCCGAATGCCTGGGGGCCGACGCGCTGGTGGTGCCCGACCGGGGCGGGGCGCAGATCAACAGCGACGCCCTCAAAACGTCGGCCGGAGCCTTGCAGCACTTGCCCGTTTGCCGCGAGGCCAACCTCAAACAGACCATCGAGTTTTTGCAACAAAACGGCCTGCGCGTGGTGGCCTGCACCGAGCAGGCCCCCGACGAACTGGCTACTTGTGACCTGACGGGGCCGCTGGCGCTGCTGATGGGTTCGGAAGAAGACGGCGTGTCGCCCGAATACCTCCGCCGCTGCGACCTAACGGCCCGCATCCCGATGCGCGGGCAGATTGCCTCCCTCAACGTGGGCGTAGCTACGGGCATTGCCCTCTACGAGATTGTCCGGCAGCGGGGCCTTGACTAAGTTCTCGCCGAACAATATTTTTTTTGCAACCTTTGCGAAAGCGGACCGACAGTCCCCTTCTTATATATCCCGGTTATGCGAATTATCATCCTGGGCGGCGGCGAAGTGGGCTATCACATTGCCCGCCTGCTGACTGACGAGGCGCAGGACATTGCCCTGATTGACGAACGTCAGGATCGCCTCAATTACATCAACGACCACCTCGACATTTTCACGATTCTGGGCGACGCCACCTCGTACCAAAGCCTCATGCAGGCCAACGTGACCGAGGCCGACCTGGTGGTGGCCGTGACCTCGTCGCAAGATACCAACCTGGCCGCGGCCATGATCGCCAAAAAACTGGGCGCCAAGCGCACCGTGGCCCGCATCCGCAACACGGAGTTTCTTACCGACAAGCACGTGCTGGACCTGCAAGAAGTGGGCATTGACGAGGTGATCTCGCCCGAGTCGCTGGCCGCCCGCGAGATCGCCCGCATCCTGCAAATGTCGGCCTGCACCGACTCGTTCGACTTCGGCAAGGGCAAGCTGACCATGCTGGGCATGTACGTCAGCCCCGAAGCGCCCATTGTCGGCAAAACCCTGGCCGAAACGGCCTACCTCAATCCCAAGTTGGACTTCCTGACGGTGGCCATCCAGCGCGACGGCGAGGCCATGATCCCCTACGGCAAAACCCGCTTCGAAAAGGACGACCACGCCTACTTCATCGCCACCCACGAAGGCATTGACCGCGTGCTGGAATTTACGGGCAAGAAACGGGTGCGCGTCC
>DAIMZG010000308.1:0-2116 GCA_036734065.1 Catalimonadaceae bacterium | reverse complement strand
GCTGGCCTGCCTCACCGAAGTGCTCGTGGCCCGGCAAAAAGGCGTAGTGTTCTACACCTTCTTCCAAGCTTTCCTGATTTTTAACGTGCCCCGACTGGGGCCAACTACTACTTTGCATGAAACGCGCGCACCGGAATTCGTCTGATGCATGGGGAGCCGTCCGCGAAAAGCGGTATTATACTGCCCTGCGCAATGGGTTTCGGTTCTACTATCGGCTCCAGATCAGCACCATCTTCTTCGAAGAAGCCGCGGCGACCCGCGCCCGCATGTTGCGGCCCGATTTGCTCGCCCAGTTTTCGCTCAGCCAGTACGGGCTGATGCACATCCTCCGCCACAAAGCACTTCCGGCTTGACTACCCCGCCCGCCCCGCTACCGTTCGACGTGGCCCGGTCTCTGGCCGACGTGCGCACCGCCCTCGTGCACGAGTGGCTGGTGGACTACGCCGGCTCGGAGCGCGTGTTGGCCGAATTGCTGGGGCTGTGGCCCGACAGCGACCTCTACGCGCTGGTAGATTTTATGGACGACGCCACGCGGGCGCACTTCCGCCACAAGTCGGTCGGTACTTCCTTTGTCCAGGGCTTGCCCGGCGCCCGGCGCCACTTCCGGCAATACTTGCCCCTTTTTCCGATGGCCGTCGAGCAGTTCGACTTGCGGCCCTACCAGGTGGTGATCAGTTCTTCGCACGCCGTGGCCAAGGGGGTGCTGACCCACGCCGGGCAGTTGCACATTTGCTATTGCCATTCGCCCATGCGCTACGCCTGGGACCTCTACGCGCAGTACATGCAGGAAACCGGACTCGATCGCGGGGCCAAAGGCTGGGCGGCCCGGTGGTTGTTGCACCGCCTCCGCACCTGGGACTACCTCAGCGCCAATCGGCCCGATCATTTTGTGGCCAACTCGCACTACATCGCCCGGCGCATCCGGAAAGTGTATAACCGAACGGCCACGGTCATTTATCCGCCCGTGGCGGTGGACGACTTCACCCTCGAAGAACAGAAAGAAGATTATTACCTAGTGGCGGCCCGGATGGTGCCCTACAAAAAAGTGAACCTGGTGGTGGAGGCCTTCGGGCAATTACCCGACCGCAAGCTCGTTGTGGTGGGTGATGGCAGCGAAGCCGCCAAGATCCGGGCGATGGCCACGCGCAACGTGACGCTGTTGCCGCCCCAGCCCTTTGCCGAACTACGTCGGCTGATGCAGCGGGCGCGGGCCTTTGTGTTTGCCGCCGAAGAAGACTTCGGCATTACGCTCGTGGAGGCGCAGGCCTGCGGCACGCCCGTGATCGCTTTTGGGCAAGGTGGCGCGGCCGAAACCGTGCGGCATGGCCAGACGGGCTGGCTCTTTGGGCCCCAAACGCCTGCTGCCCTCGTGGCGGCCGTGCAGGACTTTGAGCGGCACACGCTCTGGCCGCCCGACCAGATTCGCCGCCACGCCGAGACCTTCGGGGTGCGGCGATTTCAAACGGAAATGATGACCTTCGTCCGTGACCAGTGGGCCGCCTTTGAGGCCGCGCGCACGGGCTCGACTTTTACCTGATTCTATTTTATCCCATGAGTGTTCGTGAACCGCTGGACTATCCGGCATCTCCGCCCCGCTACGCCCCGCCGCCGGCTCCGGCCGAAACGGAAATCAACTTGTACGCCGTCTTGCGGCAGTTTGGGCAGTTTGTCCGGGCTTCCTGGTCCATTTTGCTGGTGGCTTTCGTGGTAGGTGTGGCCGTCGGGCTAACGTACTACTACCTCAAACCGCCCGTGTACAGAAGTACGCTGGTGGCCTTTTCTGAGAATCTGTTCGACGAGCAGGTTAAAGTAATGATTAGCGAACTGGACAAGATGGTGCGCGAGCGCGACGTAGATCGCTTGGCCCAGGCCCTACAGCTTCCCGCCGAAACGGCCCAGCAAATCGGGAACCTGCAGGCGGCCATTCAGGAAGACAAGATTGGCAGCGAAAAGTCGAATACTTTCCAACTGATCGCCACCGTGGGCGATCCGTCCCTTTTTCCCGACTTGCAGGCGGCCCTGCTGCGCTACCTCAACGAAAGCGACTACGCCCAGCGGATTACGCGCTTGCGGCAGCAAGAACTTCGCGACAATATGGCGCAGATGGACGAAGAGA
>DAIMZG010000307.1:0-2122 GCA_036734065.1 Catalimonadaceae bacterium | reverse complement strand
ATTTTTCTAGTCCTATGCTTTCTTCATGCTCCTGCTACCCCATAGTTCACGTTAAACTAAGCACTGTGCCGCTTCGGCGGTCCGATTCCATCAAAGTTTGGCTACGCGGCTACTTCGTGGTGTGCTGGGTTGACCAAAGGGAAACGTTCCCAAACCCCTGCCTTCGGGCAGTCTCAAAACCTTAACCCCTCATTCCAATCCGCGCCAAAGCTGGCCATTGACCGACACCTCATACGTGCGCAGCCCTTCTACAAACCGGATGTCGGCTACCTGCGGAACTTGCCCCACCGTGATGCGCTCCAGCCATACCCGCCGGATGGGACTGCCCGCCACGCCGTTGACCTGGAAACCCACCTTGCCCACCTGTTTGATGGTGATGTCCTGCAAGAACAAATCCTCGTAGTCGGGCGGAAACTGCCCGCCCCGGTAGCCGTGGTAGTCCATCTGGAACAGTAGGCCGTGGTCGCGGCAAGTGTCGGCCGCCAGGCGGCGGATGTACACCTGCCGGATGTGGCCCCCGCGGTCGAGGTTGCATTTGAAATTGAAGGCATTGGGCGTGCTGAGGATGCGACAGTCTTCGAAGAAAACCCGCTCGACGCCGCCCGACATTTCCGAACCAATGCACAGGGCATTGCCCACAAAAGATTGCAGCGTGCAGTTGCGCACCACCACGCGCCGCGTGCCGGGACGTTGCCAGGCATCCTGGTCGCGGCCGGCCTTGATCGAGATGGGGTCGTCGTCGGTGCGGATGTCGCAATCTTCGATGAGCACGTCTTCGCAGCTATCGGGGTCAATGCCGTCGTCGTTGGTGGTGCCCTTCCGGATGGTCAGGCCCCGGATGGTGATGTGGCGCGAGAAGACGGGGTGCACCGTCCAGAACGGACTGCCCCGCACGGTCAGGTCTTCGAGCAAAATGTTTGTACACTCGAAAAATTCAATTAGGCTGGGCCGAAGGTAGTGGCCCGCCCCGAACACGCGCAGGCTGTCGGGCACGCCTTCGTGGCCCATCTGCCGGAGTTGTTGCTGGTCGGCCTTCTGCTTTTGTTTCCACGCGTGCCAGAACTGGTCGGCCTGCCCGTCGAGGGTGCCTTGGCCCGTCAGGGCAATGTGTTGCTGTCCGTGCGCCCGCACAAAGGGAGAGTAGTTGTAGCAGACCGTGCCCTCCCAACGCACCTTCACCACGGGCAGGTAGTCGTCGGGATTGGTGCTGAAGCGCAGGGTACAGCCCTCGGGCACGTGCAGGCGCACGTACGAGCGCAGTTCGAGCGGGCCGCGCACCAGGTATTGGCCCGTCGGTACGTTGACGCGCCCGCCGCCCCGGGCGTGGCAGGTGTCAATGGCCGCCTGAATGGCCCGGAGGGCATCGGCTTGCAGGTTGCCGAAGTCCTCGGCCGCGAAGGTGCGGGCCGGAATCTGCGGCGGACGAATGCGCGCCAAAATCTGGGGTACCTCTTCGCGCCAGGCCCGGTCGGCGGGGTTTTCGGCCTCCGAGGCCGTGGTGGGAGGGGGCGTACAGCGGCTGGCCAGACAAAGGATGGCCAGCCAGCCGCAAAACGTAAGGGCAGGTTTCATGCGGGTAGAAATTAGTCGCTATCCGTACCGATCAGGTTGCGTTGCCCGTCGGGGCGGGCGTAGTGAAAATGGAAGCGCCGCTCGTCGGCCACGGTGCCCGTCCGGTGATAGCCCACTGCTTGCAGGTGGTGCGGCCCTTCGGTCAGCGGCGCTGTCCAAACAAATTCCTGCGCCCGGGTGCGCACGCCGAGCGGCGCGCCGTCGAGCCAGAGGGCTACGCTGTCGCAGTTGCTAAACACCTCCAGCGGTTGGGCCTGGCCCGGCGCACCCCGGCGGTGGGGCTGCGTGTGCGCGGCGATGTACACCATGGGCGCGGTGGTCCAGCGGCTCTGGTAGAAGTAATAGACGCTCTTGGGCTTGCGGTCGTAGGTCATCATGCCCTTTTGGTTGATGTGGGGCACGTTGCCAACCTTGGCCCAGCTCGCAAAGTCGAACATGTTCCAGATCGTGCCGCCCAGTATCCAGTCCGTCTTCTCGATGTAGTCCCAGTAGGCCTTGTGAAAGGCCAGTTGGTAGGTTTCGGAGTGATCGAAGCGCACCGGGTCGGCCA
>DAIMZG010000306.1:0-2145 GCA_036734065.1 Catalimonadaceae bacterium | reverse complement strand
TACACGTTTCAGTTTCCGAAACTGGCCTTCTTCGCCCCTGAAAACCACGCGTTCGTAGGGCAATGGCAGGCCCTCGACATCGGGCTGCACCCCGCCGCCATTGCCCAGACGCCCACGCCCTATCATTACCTGACGCCCCGGCTGGCGGCTGGTCATTGGCAGCCCCGGCGGCCCTTCACGCACAAGGGCACCTACGGCCACGCCCTGCTGCTGGCGGGCCAGCGCGGGCAGATCGGGGCGGCGGTGCTCAGCGCCCACGCCTGCCTGCGGGGCGGCGCGGGGCTGACGACAGCCCTGGTGCCGGCCTGTGGCTACGGCGTGCTGCAAACGGCTCTGCCCGAGGTGATGACCCTCACGACCGGCGAAGACCACCTGACGGCCTTGCCCGATCTGGCGCCCTACGACGCGGTCGGGGCCGGGCCGGGGCTGGGCCAGCATGCCGACACGCGGGCGGTGCTGGCCCAACTGCTCGGCGCGGGCAAGCCCCTGGTGTTGGATGCCGATGCCCTCAACCTGCTGGCGGCCGACAAAACTTTGCTGGCGCAACTGCCGCCCGACACGGTGCTGACGCCCCACCCGAAGGAGTTTGCCCGGTTGGCGGGCGAGACGACCGACTTTTTCGCACGCTTGGCGCGGCTGCGGGCCTTCGCGCGCGAGTACGACGCTTGCTGCCTTTTGAAGGGCTACCACACGGCCGTGGCCGCGCCCGACGGTACGTTGTGGTTCAACGGGACGGGCAATGCCGGGCTGGCCAAAGGGGGTACGGGCGATATTCTGACGGGGCTGATTACCGCCCTGCGGGCGCAGGGCTACGGGGCGGTGCCGGCGGCCCTGCTGGGCGTGTACCTGCACGGCCGGGCGGGCGACCTGGCGGTGCGGGCCCACAGCCCGGAAACCCTGACGGCCACCGACGTGGTCCACCATTTCGGCAAGGCCTACGCCGAACTGGCCGCCGGTGACCATCGGTCCTGAGGCGGAAGTTTTTCGGAGGGTTTGGGGGCTGTCCGGTGCCGACAATTCGGCGTGCGAATTACCTTCGTGGCGGGTGAGGCCGCGGCAAGTCAAATCGGTACGCCGCCCCCAACTTCTGAGACTTTTCCGACGACGTAACCTATGCAGCAGCCCGAAAAAAACAAGGAAAATGCGGTGGCCTTCTACGACCTGATGTTCAACCAGAACCAGCCAGCGCGGGCCGTTGCCCGGTACGTGGGGGCCACGTACACCCAGCACAACCCGCACGTGGCCGACGGCAAGCAAGGGTTCATCGCCTATTTTGAGCGGATGACCCGGGAATATCCCGGTAAAAAAGTGACTTTCAAGCGCGTCATTGCCGAGGGTGACCTGGTGGTGCTGCATTGCCTGCAGCAGTGGCCCGGCGATCGCGACTACGCGGGCATGGACATTTTTCGGTTCGACGCTGACGGCAAAATCGTCGAGCATTGGGACGTGTTGCAGCCCTTGCCGGACACTTCGGCGCACAACAACGGGATGTTTTGAGGGGGAATTTCCGCAGGGATCAATACAACGATGGGTACAAGGTGCTGTGCGGCTTGTCGGCGCGCAGTCGTAACGGCGCCGGACAAAGCGGCAGGCGCGCTCCGGAAAACGAAATCTTGCTGTGTGGGGCATGGGCACTGCGCCCGTCCTGCGGGAAGGCGTGATTGGTGTAAGGCGTACGGATAAACCAATTGCAGACGTTATCTTAGGGCATGAACAAGCGTATATTCGGTTGGATAACCCTGGTGTGGCTGGTGGGCACGTCGGCGTGGGCACAACCTGCGGACAACTTTCGGTTCTTGCCCGCCAACGATGTGCCCGTGCGGGTGGGCAGCGATACGCTGCGCAATGCCTGGGCGGGCGGAATGAACGCCGTGCAGTTCGCCAACTTTTCCCTCGACGACGACGAGGTGCCCGACCTGCTGGTCTTCGATCGGGCCTCCAACCAATTGCGCACCTACCTGGCTGTACCCACCGCCACGGGCTACGAATGGGTGTATCACCCCGAATACGAACCCTACTTCCCCGAACTGGACAGTTGGATTCGCGTGGCCGACTACGACGGCGACGGCCGGCCCGACCTGTTTACCCAAACGCGGCTACCCATCACCTGGAGCGTCCGCATCTACCGCAACGTGACGCCCCCCG
>DAIMZG010000305.1:0-2150 GCA_036734065.1 Catalimonadaceae bacterium | reverse complement strand
AGCGGCGAGCCCAACCGCCAGTTGCGCTTTTACCACAGCGGGGCCACCGACGACCTCGACGCCGTCGTGACGCACGCGGCCGCGTGCGGGTACGCCCAAGTGGCGCTAGTGGGCTTCAGCCTAGGCGGCAACCTGGTGCTCAAATACTTGGGCGAATGCGGGGCCAACGTCCGGCCCGAACTCTACCGGGCCGTGGCGTTTTCGGTGCCCTGCGATTTGCTGGGCAGTTCTCAGCAAATTTCCCGACCCGAAAACTGGCTCTACGCCCAGCGCTTTTTGCGGGCCCTGCGCCGCAAAATTACGCACAAGGCCACCCTGATGCCCGACCAGATTTCTACGGAGTACTTTCGTAAGATTCGCACCCTCAAAGACTTCGACGACCACTACACCGCCCCGCTGCACGGCTTTGGCCACGCCGTGGACTATTATACGCGGTGCAGTTCGCGGTTTTTTCTGCCTGACATCCGCATACCGACCCTGATCGTCAACGCCGCCAACGACTCTTTCCTCTCGCTGGCCTGCTATCCTACCGAAGAGGTAAAAGATCAGCCCTACGTGTTTTTGGAGATTCCCGCCCGGGGTGGCCACTGCGGCTTTGCGCAGACGCACCCGACGGGCGAATATTGGTCGGAGACCCGCGCGGCGACTTTCTTGCAACAGGATCTGCCAGTGGTTCAGGCGTCGGCCGAGCGCTGATCGGTCGCCGAGGCGTCGCGCAGGCTCCAGCGGTCGTGGTACTTGGGGGCCTTGTCGAGATAAAAAGCCTGAATTTTGGGCAAATCAGCTTCGAAATCGCCCGTGGGGTAGAACAGCGGCCCGATGCCCGCCACCTTGCGGCCGTAGTCGAGGTAGCCCAGGGCGATGGGCACGCCCGCCCCGTAGGCCGTGTGGTAGAAGCCCGACTTCCACTGCGTAACGTAGCCGCGTGTGCCCTCAGGGGGAATCATCAGCACCAGTTCGTCGCGCTCGGCAAAGAGCTGGCGCAGCCGCTCGACGAGTTGCCCCCGGCGGCTCCGGTCCACAGGGATGCCCCGAAAAGCCCGCATCACCCAACCCAATGGCGGGCGGAAGAGCTCTTTCTTACCCAAAAACGAGGCGGGCGTGCCCAACAAGTCTAGCGTGGCCATTGTGATGGGAAAGTCCCAGTTGCTGGTGTGAGGGGCGGCCACCAGCACGCACTTGCGAACGTCGGGGGGCAGACCGCCCTCAATTTGCCAGCCCAGCAGGCGGAGAAAGAGGCGGGAGATCAGCTTCATCAGGTGTGAAATTTTGGTGCGGCGCAAATATGCGCGATTCCGACACAAACCCGATACGAACTAAGGCGGTAGAGGCACAGGCACCGTGCCTGGCCGCTTCCCGGATTTTTGCCCGGTGCTTGCCAACCGGCTCCCAATGATCCGGGCGCTGGCGGAGGTGGCATCGAGCGCTGGGCGCTGCGCGCGGAGCCAAAACGCCAACTCCTTGGCTTTCAAATACTCACGGCTCGGTATTGCAATCTCTGCCTTTCGTCCGGAGATTTGATGTACTGTTTATAAGTAGTCTAAATACAAAAGCCATGTGGATAAGAAAGTACGGTTACGGGTGGCTATTCCTACTGCTGATGGCTTGCGGCGCTCCATCGGCCGAGCAGGAACAGGTACCTGAAGCAGAAACAGCCGCCGCACCCGCCCGCATTGTGACCGTAGGCGGCACGATGACCGAGATTGTGAGTGCCCTGGGGCTGGGCGACCGCATCGTGGCTACCGACCGCACCAGCGTCTATCCGCCCGCCGTAAGTGCCCTGCCCTCCGTAGGGCACCCGGGCAACTTCAACGCCGAAGGCATTCTTGCGCAGCAACCTGACTTGGTAATTGCCCAGGACGAAATGCTCTCCGACAAAATGGTTGCACAATTGCGTGGGGCCACCGAAGTGGCCGTCATCGAAAACGACAACAGCGCAGAGGGCACCCGCCACATGATCCGCTCGCTGGCCCAAACCCTCGGGCGCACGGCTGCGGGCGATTCGCTACTGGCCCGCCTCGACGACGACCTGGCCGCAGCCAACGCCCGAATGAAAGATTTGGCACCTGAGCAGCGCCCCAAAGTTATGTTCATTTACGCCCGCGGACGCGGCGCGGTGCAGGTAGGTGGCCGCGACACCTTTGCCGAAA
>DAIMZG010000304.1:0-2172 GCA_036734065.1 Catalimonadaceae bacterium | reverse complement strand
GTAGGCAGCCGTTTCGTGCTCTTGAAAAGAAAGCTCGGGGTGGGCGTGCAGGTGGCGGCGGATGGCCAATGTATCGGGCGCGTACGCTTGGGCCCGTTCCTGAATTTTTTCTATCAATGCCATAGGCCCAAAATACGGAATCTGACGCAGACCAACTACCGCGACGCCGTACCGGCTACTGCCGTCATCCCGTGGGGCCACACCTCGTCAATCAGCTCGCGCACGCAGCCCTCGCCCCCGCGTCGGCTGAGCACCACGTCAGCCAGGGCGCGGATGGCCGGGGCGGCATCGGCCGGACAAGCGGCCAGGCCCACGCAGCGCATCACGGCCTCGTCGTTGAGGTCGTCGCCCACGTAGGCCACCTGCGCCAGCGTGATGCCCAGTTTCCCGCACCAGTCCTGGAGGATGTCCAGCTTGGGCTCGCGCCCCACGTGCACCCACTGCACACCGAGCGTACGGGCCCGCGCCGGAATGATCTCCCGCGTGTAGCCCGAGCTGAGAAACCCCACGGGCACGCCCGCTTTGGTCAGGCGCCCGATGGCCAGGCCGTCTTTGGTATTGAATTTTTTTATCTCGTCGCCGCGCTCGGTGTAGTACATGCCCCCGTCGGTCATGACGCCGTCCACGTCGAGCACCAGCAGGCGCAGGTCGGTGGCGGGCACCAACGGGCGGCGCAGCAACCGATCAAGGCCTACGCCCGCTGCGTCGGCCAGGGCCAACAGCCGCGCGGGGGCCACGGCGGGCTGCCGGAAATAGGCCAGCGCGTCGGCATCGAGCAGGCCCCGGGCGTGGAGAACTGCCAGGTTTTGGTCGAAAACCTCCATCAGACAATCGTACGGCCTACGGCCTGGGCCACGGCCCGGAGGGTGCCGAGCAGCGTGCGGAATTGGTCGTGGTCGAGCTGCTGGGCGGCGTCCGACTTGGCCATTTTTGGTTCGGGGTGTACTTCGATCAGCAGGCCGTCCACACCCATCGCTACGCAAGCCCGGGCCAGGTCGGGCACGCCGTAGGCATAGCCCATTGCGTGGCTGGGGTCGAGGATGATGGGCAGGTTGGTGTGCTGCTTGAGGTAGGCCACGCCGCAGAGGTCGAGCGTAAAGCGGGTGTTGGGCTCGAAGGTGCGGATGCCCCGTTCGCAGAGGATTACGTGTTCGTTGCCCCCCGAAAGGATAAACTCGGCCGCCTGAATGAACTCCTGCGTGGTGGTGCCAAAGCCGCGCTTGAGCAGCACGGGCTTGCGGATTTGCCCGCAGCGGCGCAAGATGCCGTGGTCGTACATGGCCTTGGCCCCGATCTGGATCACGTCGGTGTGTTCGATGACGTCCTCGATGTGGGTGGCGTCGCGCACTTCGGTGATGACCGTCAGCCCGTATTTTTCGCGCATGTCGGCCAGCAGGGCCAAGCCCTCCATCCCCAGTCCCTGAAAGCTGTAGGGGGTCGTGCGGGGCTTGAAGGCCCCGCCGCGCAGGGCCGTGAGCCCCAGTTCGGTGAGCAACTCGGCCGAGGCCGTTATTTGCGCCCGCGACTCGACCGAGCACGGCCCAGCGATGACCAGCGTCCGCTGCGTTTGCCCGCCGATGGTCACCCGCCCAAAGGGCACTTCGCGCGTCTGGGCGCGGTAGCGGCGGCTGGCCAGTTGGTTGTCGTTGTCGAACACGAAGGTCTCGGCCACTTCGTCGGCGTATTCGGCGGGCAAGGTCTTGAGGGCCGAGCTGGTGACCAGCGTAGGGTTGGCCCCGTTGGGCACGAGGGCCGCTCGCAGCGCCTGGGCAATGGCCTGGCTGCGCGCAGCGCCAATATTTTCTTTGAGGTGGATGATCATAATCGTAGAACGAATCGGTACGGTAAAACAGAAATCAGTGGGTGGCTTCAGCCAGAGGGCCGTCGCAAAGTGGGTGGTCTATCCCTCCCCTTTCACCAGGTTGAGGAACGTCACGCAGCCCGTCAGGTGGTGCTGGTCGTTGACAACGGGCAAGTACGTAATGGGAAAGTCGAACGACTTGACGTAGGCCAGCATCTCGCCCACGGTGGCCGTTTCGGCGATCACCAGCGGGCCGGGGTTAACCCACTCGGCCGCCCGGCCCAGGTCGCCGCCCGACCGCAGCAGCCCCCGCCGAATGTCGGCGCTGCTGATAAGGCCGCGCAGCCGCCCGTCGGTTTCGGTCACGAGGG
>DAIMZG010000303.1:0-2179 GCA_036734065.1 Catalimonadaceae bacterium | reverse complement strand
GGGTGTCGTAGTTGAAGATCAGCCCCAGGGCCGAGGTGGTGCCGCCCGCCCCGCCGGGTACCGCGCCCGTGATGAGCTGGCCCTCGGGGTCGAACTCGGTCATCTGGTAGTTTTCGTACCAGTAGCGCAGGCCGCCGTAGAGCATCTCGCGCCGCCCGTCGGGGCGGCGACGGCCCAAAGGCGTGAGCAACCGCAACAAATTGACTTGGATGCGCGGAAAGTCCACGCCGTACAATTCCTCAAAATCGGGGTCTTGGTCGTTGCCCACCCCGAAGAAAAGGTAGTTATAGCGGTAATAGCCCACTTCGCCGTAGGCCAGGTAGCGCTCCTGTT
Source organism: Catalimonadaceae bacterium (assembly GCA_036734065.1). Lineage (GTDB taxonomy): Bacteria > Bacteroidota > Bacteroidia > Cytophagales > Flexibacteraceae > DAIMZG01. The sequence continues at coordinate 1,846 of DAIMZG010000303.1, read as the reverse complement.
GCCAGTAGAGGCGGAAGGGGGCGTAGAGCAGAATTTGGTTGAGCAGGGTGTAGGCAGCGGCGGGCTGCACCTGCGAGGGAAAAGTGGAGTCGGCCTCCTGACGAAAGCGGAACGTATAGACGCCCACGGCCCCGAAGCTCAGCGAAGTCTCGGGGGTGTAGAAGGCCACGGGCAACAGGATGAATTTGTTGGGTTCGCGGGCGGTGGTGTCCGTTTTTTCGGCGGGCGAAGCGTCGGCCTGTCCCTGCGTCCAGCCCGGGTGGGCGGCCAGCAGCCACGTGGCCAGCCATCCGTAGAATAAAAATTGTCGCACGTCCCAATGTACGCCAGAAAGATTCGACCGGATGTAAGGCAATTTACTCGAGCACCAGTTTCCGCACGTGTGCGGCAAGGGGCGTTTGCAGCGTGAGGGTGTAGAGCCCCCGGGGCAAGTCGCCCAGGAAAAGTTGGGCGTCGGCTCCGGCGGGGTGCCAGGTGCGGACGGCTTGGCCCAGGGCATTGTGCAGCGTCAGCGTGGCGGGGGCGGCGGGCCAGCCCGTAGCCGTGAGCCATTCCCGCCCCGGGTTGGGATACACCCGAAAGTCGGGCACACGGGTGGTCTGCAAGAAAATCGTCGGGCCGTAGGTGGCCGTGCCGTCGTAGTCGAGCTGACGGAGGCGGTAGTAGGCAGCGCCACCCCAGTCGGCATCGGTAAAGGTATAGTGCTGTGGCTGTTGGGTGGTGCCGCGGCCCTCTACAAAACCAATCGGCACGAAGGCATCGGGGGTGCGGCCCCGTTGCACCTCGAAGCCCGCGTTGTGCTGCTCGCTGGCCGTCTGCCAGTAGAGATGGGCCGCGTCGCCGCGCGGCTGGCCGCCAAAGCCCAGCAGGCGGACGGGCAGGCCGATGGGCGGGTTGTCCACCGTAAAGGTGAAAAAGCCCGTGCCCGGCGCGCTTTCCCCTTCCACCACCAGGTAGAACTGGGCCGCACCACCTTCGGCGTAGGTAGTTAGCGAGTCGGGAAACTGCACGATTTCGTGCGTGAGGGCGTAGCCGTTTTCGTCGGGAGCGGTGGTGAGGGTCAGCCACTCCTGGGCGGGCCGACGGGTGGCGTCCACCGTAAAAAACCGCAGCACGGCCGGAAAGTCGGCCTCCAGGCGGAAGAGCAAATGCCGATCGCCGGGCCGGATCGTGAAAAAGGCGTCGGGCGTGCCCGTTTGCAGGCCGTCCGAATAGCAGTCGGTCAGCGGCGCACCAAAAACGAAAGGCAGTTCCGTGACGGGCACTAGCGGACTGTCGGCGACGTAATCGGCGGGCGTTTGGCAGGGTTGTACGTCCAAGCCAAAAGTGCCCGCGTCGTCTTCGCTTGCGCCTTCCACCACCAGCAAGTAGCGCAGCGTGTCGGCATCGGTCAGTAAGGGGCCGAACGAATACCGAAGCTGGGCGCTGAGCATGCCCCATTCGTCGGGAGTGGCGGGTTGGCTAGCCACTTCCACGCCCTGGGCGTCGAGCAGGCGCAGCACGGCCGGAAAGTCGGGCCGGATATTGATTTCGTAGTTGAGCCATTGCAGGGCACTGCCCGTCAGGGTGAGGGCGTACACCACGTCGGGCGAAGGGTTGCCCACCGTGTGCGTGCGGCAGGGCGTATCGGTCTGGTCGGTAACAAAGAAAAAGTTTTCGAAGTCCTGGCCTACCAGCGTCGGGATCGTGTCGGGGTGGAGGGGGCTGTTGCCCTGGGTTTGGCCGCAGAGAAATCGGTAGAGCGTCCAGTTGGCCGCCAGCGGCGCACAATCCGGCCCGGTGGCCAGCAAATAGTAGGTGCCCGTCTGGGGGCAAATCCAGCCGTTAGGATCGTCAAAGTCCGGAC
>DAIMZG010000302.1:0-2184 GCA_036734065.1 Catalimonadaceae bacterium | reverse complement strand
ACAGCAAGGCCATCTTCGAAGACCAACTGGCCGCCGTTGCGCAGAGCAGCCAGCAGAAGGGTCTTTCGCACGTGGACCTGTCGTTGCTCACCGATGGCCTCAAGGCCGAACGCGAGCAGGGGATCACGATTGACGTGGCCTACCGCTATTTTGCCACGCCGCGCCGCAAATTCATCATCGCCGATACACCCGGCCACATCGAATATACGCGCAACATGGTCACGGGGGCCTCGACGGCCAACTTGGCTCTGGTGCTGATTGATGCCCGCAAGGGGTTGGTCGAGCAAACCCGTCGGCACGCTTTCATCGCCTCGCTGCTCAAAATTCCGCACTTGCTCATCTGCATCAACAAGATGGACCTGGTAGATTTCGATCAGAAGATCTATGACCAGATCGTGGCGGATTTCAAACGGTTTGCGGCCAAACTGGCCATCAGGGACATTCGCTTTGTACCGATCAGCGCCTTGCTGGGCGACAACGTCGTAGATCGGTCGGCGCATATGCCTTGGTATCAGGGACCGAGTTTGCTCTACACCCTCGAAACGATCCACATCGCCAGCGACTACAACCACGTGGACTGTCGCTTTCCGGTGCAGTACGTCATCCGTCCGCACTCGCAAGACCACCACGACTACCGGGGCTACGCCGGACGCATTGCCAGCGGCATCTACAAGCCCGGCGACGAAGTGCTGGTATTGCCCAGCGGATTTACCTCGCGCATCAAAAGCATTGACACCTTCGAAGGGCCCGTGGACGAAGCCTTCGCGCCCATGTCAGTCACCATCACCCTCGAAGACGACATTGACGTCAGCCGCGGTGACATGATCGTGCGCACCAACAACCAGCCCGAAGTAGGGCAAGACATCGAGGTGATGATCTGCTGGCTGCACCGCCAGGGCCTGCGCCCTCGCGGCAAATACCTGCTGCGGCACACCACGCGCGAAGTGCGGTGTCTGGTCAAAGAGGTGCGCTACAAGGTCAATATCAACACCTTGCACCGCATCGAAGACGACCACCACATCGGCATGAACGACATGGCCCGCGTACGTTTGCGCACCACCTTGCCCTTGTTCTACGACAGCTACGGCCGCAACCGCACCACCGGCAGCCTCATTCTGGTGGACGAAGACACCTTCGAGACGGTGGCGGCCGGCATGATTATCTGAAGCAGCTATGGACGAGTGGCACTGGGGCATTGACCTGGGCGGTACCAAAATAGAAGGCGTCGTGGTACGGCCCCATTCTACGGGCGCACCCGAAGTGCTGGCCCGCCGTCGCCTACCCACCGAGGCCAGCCGGGGATACGACCACGTCGTCGGGCAGGTGCAACGGTTGGTAGATCAACTCGGGCAAGAAGTGGGCACGCTGCCCGCCCGGATCGGCATCGGCACGCCCGGCACGCTCGATCCGGCCACCCGTCTGCTCAAAAATAGCAACACAACTTGCCTTAACGGGCGGCCCTTCGCCGACGACTTGTCCACGGCGTTGGGCGTGCCCGTGGCCCTGGCCAACGATGCCAATTGCTTTGCGCTGGCCGAAACCCGCTGGGGGGCGGCGGCGCACTTGCCCGCGGGGGCCACGGTGTTTGGCGTCATCCTGGGGACGGGCGTGGGGGGCGGCGTAGTGGTCAATGGCCAACTGCTGGCGGGCCGCCACGGCATCGGGGGCGAGTGGGGGCACAACTTTCTGGACGAATCGGGCGGGCCTTGCTACTGCGGGCGCGTGGGCTGTGTCGAGACGGTGCTGGCGGGCCCCTCGCTGGAGCGGTTCTACGCCCAGCAAAGCGGTACGGCCCGGCCGCTGCCCGAAATTATGCAGCGGGCCGACACCGACCTAGCCGCGGCGGCCACGCGCCGCCGCTTGCTCGACTTCTTTGGGCGGGCGCTGGGCCCCGTGATCAACCTGCTGGATCCCGACGCGGTGGTGCTGGGCGGGGGCGTGGGCAACGTAGCGGCCCTCTACACCGACGGCCCGGCGGCGGTGGCGCCCTACGTGTTCAACCCGACGTTCGAGACGCCCTTGCTGGCCCCGCGCCTCGGCGATAGCGCGGGGGTGTTCGGAGCGGCGTTGTTGTAGATGTCGGGTTGATGTAGGCGTACGGCTGTAGAGACGTACGGCTGTAGAGACGCACGGCTGTAGAGACGCACGGCTGTAGAGACGCACGGCCGTGCGTCTCTACAAAAA
>DAIMZG010000301.1:0-2191 GCA_036734065.1 Catalimonadaceae bacterium | reverse complement strand
ATCACAAACTTGACCATTTTGGTATGGGCACCCTGGCGTACCGAGAGGGTATAGACGCCGTTGGGCAGTTCCAACCACGTGCGCAGGGCCAGGCCGTCGGCGAGTGCTTGCGAAGGCACCTCGCGCGCCAGCAAGTTGCGGCCGTACACGTCGTGGATCAGTACGGTGGTACGCTCGGCCAGCGGGGCCGACGTGATACGTACCTGGGCCATGCCGCGGCCCGACGGATTGGGATACACTTCGGGTTGCAAGCCCGCCCAGCCGTCGGGATGGTCGAAGATGACCACGTCGGAGTGCGAAAACTGACCGTCGAAGTCCACCTGGCGGAGGCGGTAGTAGCTCCGGCCGTAGTAGGGAAACTGGTCGTCGAAGGCGTAGGACTGCAGCGCTTGGCTCTGGCCCTGGCCCCGTACGCGGCCGATGTGCTCCCAGTCTTGGCCATTGGCCGAGCGCTGCACCTCAAAATAGTCGTTGTCCTGCTCGCTAGCCGTTTGCCAGGTCAGGCGCGCGGCTGTGCCAACAGGCGCTACGGCGACGTGCAGCCAGGCGACGGGCAAGGGGTTGGAATTGTCTTTGGAGCCGAGCGTAAAGACCCGCTCGCTGAAGGATACACGCGCCATAGAGCTAAACGAACCCGCATCCACGGTATGGCCACCACTAAACTGCTGGCCGCCAAAGTTGTCCCAACGAGCGGTGTTGCCGTTCCAGCTCATTACCTGCATGGTCTCGCGCTCGTTGGTGTTGGCCGACACCAGGCTGTTGGTGCGCCACGAAATGCCCACCCGCGCCGAGGCCCCCGTTGGGGTGGTGCTGCCGTCGGTGATGCGCCAGTATTCGCCCTCGGCGAGGCTGGCAATCTCCTGAGGCTGCGCCGGCATAAAGTTGCTCACAAGGCCCGCCGTGATGGGGTTGCCAACGAAATATTCGGCGTCCCAGGTAGCACTGGTGGCGGGGCTGAGGTGTTGTGCCTCCAGCAGTTGCGCCGGGGCATACTGGTCAGTTTTGCCGACGGGGAAGATGAAGTTGTTGCCGTTGTTGATGATCTTGTAAAGACGCCCGCTGACGAACGAAGCGGCCGAGCCGCCGCTCACCGTAGCGCCGGCTTCCAGGGTGAAAGGTTGGCTGCCAGGGAAGATGTTCCCCTGAGTAAGCAACAGCTCAGTGCTGACGGTCACGGGGCCATCCAGTTGGATGCCCGCAGTGTTGCGCACTTCCATCCGGTGAAAAGTCTGGTTGGCAGCGGCGAAGTCACCCTCTATGCGCTGCAATGTGGTGCCGCGGAAGACGAAGCGCGCGTCGTTGGTGCCACCCGTAAAGAGGCCATCCGTGCGGCGCAGATCGCCCATCAGCCAGAGTTCGCTGCCCGTACCGACGCGGAAGTGTCCCCCCTCGATGAGCAAAAGCTTACCGATTTCGGTGCGGCCTTGGTTGGCGGCGTGGAAATTTCCGCCGCTCATGTGCAGGGTATCGGCGACGGTGATCGTGCCCCGGCGGCGCTGAAATTCGCCACTTCGCAGGCGCATACTTTTGTCCACGCGGATGGTGCGGTGGTTGCCGTTGTTGAGCAGCGGTCCGTCAATGACCAGCGAGTCGCAGATGCGCACGTTGTTATTGGGTAGGCTACGCGTGCCCGTACCTCGGAAGTGTACCCGGCGAATGGTAGAAATGTTCCCCAGCACGCTGTACGTACCCGAACCCGTGTATTCCAGTCCGCCACCCGTACAGGTCAGGAAGTTTTCGTATTGCCCGGCGGGCATGGCACTGCCGCTGATGCGAATAGTGCCTTGTCCTGATACATCGCCCAAGTTGTGGCCAATGGTGGCGCCAGGCTCTAGCACGGCCCCCTCCTGAATTTCCAGGCGGCTAAAGACCACGTTGGACTGATCCAGCACCAACGTGTCGCCGCTCAGGATGCGGGCAATGGCTCCCGATGAAGGCGTGAAGCCGCTCTGCCAACTACTTGCCTGCGAGTAGAGTAGCGTGCTGCCCGTGCCTGTGGTCAGGAATACGGGCACCTCCAGCGGGATGGCCGACTCGTAGCCAGCCGTATAGCTACCGGCCACACTGTCGGCGGTGGCGTTGACGAAGGGCACCGAAATGGTTTGGTTGCCTACGTCAATCGAGGTGGTCGTGAGCTTGTTCCAGAGCACGGCCTGGTCGGGCAGGTTGGCGGCAATGTAGTTGCTGGCGT
>DAIMZG010000300.1:0-2215 GCA_036734065.1 Catalimonadaceae bacterium | reverse complement strand
GGCATCGGCCGCACGCTCGATCCTACGTTCGACACGGTGGCGGCCGTGCGGCCTTTCGGGGCCCGCATGGTGGCCCGCCAGTACGCTCCCGACCAGCTTGCGCGCGAAACCGAATACACCCTCTCGCAACTGGCCTCGCTGCTCTACACCTTTCCTTCCGACCTAAAGTTCATCTTCCGGCGCATCCGCCAGGGCACATTCAACCTCCAAGTCGAAATCGGCGGTACGGCCGACTTGCTGCGCAAGCTCGATTTTGTCATCAACAAACTGGCGCTGGCCCTGATCATCGCCAGCTTGCTGGTGGCCTCGTCCATCACGCTGACCGTGCCCGCGCCGGCCAGTTCGTCCGACCTGCTCGGGCTGCCCTACGTGAGCATCATCGGCTTTTCGCTGGCGGGCGTGCTGGGGCTGATCCTGATTTTCTACGCCCTGCGCAAGCGCTAGGCAAACAGCAGCAGGTATTGCAACACACCCGCAATACCGCCCAGCACGGCTCCCACCACGATCAGCGTGGTTTCGTCCTCTTGAAAAACGGGTCGTAAGAAGGCCTCAAACTCGTGGGGCGAAAGGCTTTTCATTTTGTTGGCCAGCAAAAACCGCAAATTGAGCGTAGCGTCGGCGTAGCCGTACATGCGCCGGATTACGACGGGCAACTCCTGCATGTAGCGGAAGGTGGCAATGTGCTTGACCACCGACATTTTGGCGGGCGTGGCTACCAACCGCACCAGCGGCCCGGTAGTGGTTTCGGCCAGGGCGTCGTGGATGTGTTTTTCCAGAATGGTGGCCAACTTGTCGGAGGCCGGGCCGCGCAGCATAAAATCGAACAGACTTTCGGCCGTGATGATCTTGGCCGTTACGATGGCCGAGTATTCGTCTGACACTTCGGACTGGCGTTTGATAAAAAGCCCTTGGTACTCGAACAAGCCCAGTATTTTTTTAGGGTGCAAGGGCTCAAAAATCAGTTTGAGCGCCAGGGCGTTGGTGGCGTAGCCCACCAGCAGCCCCGCCAGCGGCAACAGCCACCACGGGTTGTAGAAGTAGGAGATGATGGCCTGCGGAATCCCGAACAAAAAGCCGAAGTAAAAACCCGACTTTTCGATGAACCGAAACTCATCGCGGCCTACGCGCAGAAATATTTCGTTGACGAGCTTTTTGTCTTGTACCAACCGATTGACTACCAGCGCTTTGAGGTCGAGCAGCTCGTTGATTTTCTGCCGGATTTCCTGCACCATGCTCTGCACTACGGCCGGAATTTCGGCCGTCACGCGCTGCGTGAGGCGTTGCTTGACAAAAAACGGCGCGTTGCGCCACAGCGTCCCGAACTGCGCCTCCATGGCCTCGCCGATGATCTGGTCGGTGGTGTTTTTCAGGTCGGGCATGATCATCTCGGCCACGCGGGCGGGTTCTAGCTTGCCAAACTCCTCTTCGACGTTCACCAGCCGGGTCGTGAGCATGTCCACCGACTTTTCGGCCATCTTGCGGGCCTTGGCGGGCACGATGCCCTGCCAGCCAAAAAAGGGCGGAATCCCGAAAAACTTGAGGGGATAGAACGTCATCTTGAGGGCCAGCACGTTGGTGCCGTAGCCCACCAGCCCGCTGATGACGGGAATGGAAAGCAGCAAGACAATGTCGAGCCAGTCGTGCGTATTCATGAGCGGTGGGCCTCCTCGTCGGGCAAACGTGCGAACAACCAAGCGTCGCGCAGGCCATCTTCTTTGCGGTAGTAGTTGCGCAGCGTGCCTTCCAGTTGGAAGCCCGCCTTGCGCAGCACGGCCGCCGAGGCGTGGTTGTTGACAAACACGGGCGCCTCGATGCGCCGCAAGCCCAGGTAGGCAAAGCCTGCCTGACAGGCCCGGCGAACGGCCAGCGTCATCAGTCCCCGATTGCGGTAGGGGGCCGCCAGCCAGTACCCAATCTCGTCCTTGAAGTTGTCTTCGGCATACTTATAATGAAACCCAATGGAGCCAACGAGTTCGTCGCCGGGTGCCCGAATGGCCCAGATGCGGTGCTTGCCATCGGCCCGGTGGGCACGCTGCACTCGGTCAATCCACTCGTCGGCGTGGCGCAGGGTGTAGGGCTGAGGGATGCGCAGGGTGCAGGCGGCCACGAGCGGGTCGTTGAGGTACCGTACCAGCGCGGTGCGGTCTTCGGTGTAATAAGGAGTGAGTGCAAAATCGCCTTCGAGGCTGAGCGTCATCAGTAAAAAGCTAGTATA
>DAIMZG010000299.1:0-2218 GCA_036734065.1 Catalimonadaceae bacterium | reverse complement strand
TCAGCGAGCAGACCATCCGCGAGGGCATCGCCCTCGAGCAGCGCCTGCGCGACATTCCGCACGATTATGCCTACACGATTGACAAAAATCCGGCAGTGGGCATTGTCCGTTATGCCGAGTCCGAACAAGCCGACCTGATCACGCTCCTGCCGCGCACGCATTCGTTCTGGGAGAGTGTGTTTCGGGGCAGCACCACGCGCGACGTGCTCTTCCGTACGCATACGCCCTTGCTGGCCCTGCACGGCTAGTCTCGCCCTTGTCGGGATAATATGGTGCCGGACTGAATTATTCTTCTGCTAACGAGCGTTAGGAATCCGACGGGCAGTCGGCACCAACCCCGTGCCGGTGCCCGCCACAGCGTTTTGGTTTATGTTTGAGTTGATGAGCGTTGTCGGGCCTTTGGCCTGACAACGCTTTTTTTGGCTCTCAGCGACAACTTCCGGAAAGACCTCGCAAATTGCTTTGTCAGGTGACAACCGCAAGCCCCGCCGCTAATTCTTGACGCGCTTGAAAATAAAGCGGGTCACGAAAATGCCTTGGCCGTCGCCGGTGCCCGCGTCGCTTTCCACGCCCGAAGTCACAAAAGCCAGTTCCCAACCTTCATTGCTAAGCGCGTCCAGGGCCGAACTGAGCATGGCATCGTTCGAGGCAATGTTCTGAAAGTTGATGCCGACCGTACTAAAAAAGTTGAGCAACTTGGTTTCGTTGAGTGCATCTACCTTGATGTCTTTACGTTTCACCTTACTCTGCTCGCTGTCCGTGCCGCCACTGCGCGAGGTGGTGTACATGTTGGCGTCCACTTGGGTAGTGTTTTCGATAATCCGCGAGCGCCCCAATCCTCCGGGAATAATTGACTCTACGGAAGTCAAAATTTTGTATTCGTAGGTTTGTGCAGATGCTTCAAAGCCAAAAAAGGCCGTAAGAAGGGCACTGAGAACGAGGAATGTGCGCATGCTTTGTATTGTTCGGGTTTTATAAAATATCTGAATACTGCATCAAAGTTAGTTTTCGTCCACGAGTTGGCAATAGCATATCGGCAATATTTTGCGGATGCCGATTGGTAGGATTACGCCAGCCTTGCCGAGGGCCATGGCTCTTTTTTTACCCGTCCCTTTTCACGGTGCACGCACCGGGGCAGGCCGTGCGTGGCCTCGGGCAAAGCCGTTTTCAGGTAGGAAAACCGCCCCGGGGTGGCGCGTACCGGGCCCAATCTACGCCGTAGTGCGCGGCCACGTACCGGGCAGCATACCGATTGGCCTGCCGCTCGTACCACCGCAGGCTGTGGCTGGTCAGGCCGCCCCCGATGGGCCGGGCCGTCGCGGCGCTGAGCAGACTCGGCAAGCCCACGACAAGCAAATACAACGGTCCCCACCCCCGACTCTGAAACGTGTGCCCGTATTCGTGCATACTCAGCGGATGGTACGGTAGCGCCACATCGTCGGTGTGCAGGCTGAGGCCGATATGGGGGGCCATCGAAACGCCGTGGCGCACGCGCCGACCCGTCCCGATCGAAAAAGTCGCCCCGCCCAGGCGTTTCACCTTGTCCACGCCTCCGAGGGCATTGCGCCATTGGGCGTAGGCGTGTCCGGCGGTGGCCTGCGGCAGTTCCCAGCTAAAGCGGCTGATCCCCTGCCAAGCCTGACCGAAAAGAGAGCGGTGCGCATCGAGGTAAAAATTACCCACCAGGATTTGCCAGGCATGGACCCACACCCGCCCGTCCCGATGCCCCAGGCCACGGCCCAGTCCGCCCACAAGTCCCGCTGCCAACGCGGTGCCGTGCGCCGTGGCTACGCCACGCAACACCTTTCGACCTAAAGAAATGTGCCGCACCGTCACGACCCCGGCCGCCAGCAAGCCCCCGGCCAACGCCCCGCTGCCGAAGGCCCTGACCCGATCGCGAAAACGGCTAATTTCTCCGTTGGCCACCTGTTGGGCCACGTTGGCCGCGCCGTACCCGAGGGCGGCCATGGCCACGGCGGCCACCAAAGGTATTTTTTGGGCAGAAGCTACCCGCCGTTCGGTACGATATGTTTTCAACGGATCTTGGTTTTTTCAATCCAAGATAGCCATTCTTGCCGGGCGCTGGCCGACCCAATGCGCGCTCCGCAGAAATGATCGGTAGGTGCCCCCTCGCCTACCCTCAGGGGCACACGCACGCGGGGCCGATGGTGCCGTTGTCGAACTGTACGGCCACGGGCTGCAACTGGCGCGTCACCTC
>DAIMZG010000298.1:0-2221 GCA_036734065.1 Catalimonadaceae bacterium | reverse complement strand
ACCCCACCAAATTTGCTAAGTTTGCCCCCGTTTGTCCGGTAACTTTGTCTTTAAACTGCCATGCGTACATCTGAAATTAAACTCATCGTCCAACTCGACGACCAGGAAGTGCCCGCGCGCATTCACCTCGACGCCACCGATATGCAGGAAAGCACCGAAACGCGGGCCTTTGCCCTTTCGGTGTGGGATCACGAGCAGCAAGGCACGCTCAAGATTGACCTCTGGACCAAGGAAATGCCCGTCGGGGAAATGAAACGGTTCTACATCGAAACCCTCGGCGGGCTGAGCGACAGCCTGCTGGCGGCCACCGACGACGAAAAGATGGCCCAGGAGATCCGGGAGGTGTGCGACCGACTGAGTGCCATTCTCAAAGAACAAAGCGAATAAAAAAGCCCGCTCGGTAGGGAGCGGGCGGCGCAAGGGGCTGGGCACGAGGGCTAGGTGAGCACCGTTTCGTTGTCTTCCTGCTCCAGAAAGTCGTGGGCTTCGTCCACCATCACGCGCGAGCCAATGTAGAGTGGGCAACGCTGGTGAAAGGACGTGGGCTCCAGTTCCAGAATGCGGCGGTGGCCATCGGTGGCCTTGCCGCCCGCCTGCTCGACGATGAAGGCCAGGGCATTGCATTCGTAAAGGAGGCGCAACTTACCCTGCGGGGCCTTGCGGTGGGCCGGGTAGAGGTAGATGCCTCCCTTGAAAAGGTTGCGGTGGAAGTCGGCCACCAGCGAGCCGATGTAGCGTCCGGCGTAGCCGCGCTGACGACAGGCGTCGAGGTAGTGCCGTACGGCTTCGGAGTAGAGGGCGTAGTAGCCTTCGTTGCAGGAGTAAATTTTTCCGTCGGCGGGCGTACAGATGTTTTTATGAGAAAGAAAAAATTCGCCCAGCGACTGTTCGTACGTGAAGGCGTTGACGCCGTGGCCCGTCGTATAGACCATGATCGTCGAAGAGCCGTAGAGGACGTAGCCGGCGGCCACCTGCTCGACGCCGCGCTGCATAAAGTCCACCAACTGAACGGGCGTGCCGGTGGGGGTTTTGCGGCGGTAGATGGAAAAGATGGTGCCGATCGAAACGTTGACGTCAATGTTGGAAGAGCCGTCGAGCGGGTCAATGGCCACTACGTATTTGCCGTGGTGATTGCCCGTGTCAATAAACTCTTCTTCTTCTTCGGAGATGATGCCGCAGCACTCGCCCCCGTTGGTGAGGGCGCGCAAAAAGCGCACGTCGGCGATCACGTCGAGCTTTTGCTGGTCTTCGCCCTGAATGTTCTGGGCCCCGTAGGCACCGCTGATGTTGCTCAGGCCCGCCCGGTTGATCTCGCGGTTGATGATCTTGCCAGCCAGGGCAATGTCGCGCAGCAGTTGCGAAAGTTCGCCCGTGGCGTAGGGAAATTGCTCCTGGTTGCGTAGAATAAATCGGTCGAGGGTAACACCTACCGGAAGGGCAATCTTGTTATCTTTCATAAAAGAGAGGGTTAAGCTAATAAGTCGTATAGTTTGTGCACCTGTTGTTTCTTACGTGACAAATCCGAAGTGCCCTTTGGGAAAAGGCAGCAAGAGCAGATTATTTTAATGACAAATTAAGTGAAAAAAAATCAAAAAAAGTGCGCTACACTTCGCGTTTTGGCCATCTTTTAGCAAACTATCAAAATATTCGTGAAAACGAAACCACCAGCGAACCTTCGCCAAAGATAAATTTGGCTAAATATTTTGTAAAAATAAATCTAAAACTTGCTTCATGATCAAGGTTTTTAAGTTCGGCGGTGCCTCCGTCAAAGACGCCGACGCCGTACGCAATATGGCCAGCATTGTGGCCCACCACGCCTCCCAAAGTCGCTTGCTGGTGGTGGTGTCGGCTATGGGCAAAATGACCAATGCCCTCGAAGACCTCTACGGCGCCTACGTGGAGCGCCTGCCCGCAGCCGACCTTCAACAAAAACTAGATGGGCTGCGCGATTTTCACTTCCAGATCGCCCGCAAGCTCTTCGAAGACCCCAACCATCCGGTGTTCGAACTGCTCGACAACCTGCTGGCCAAACTGGCCGCTACGCTCGATAAATACGCCGCTCCTCTCCACTACGACGAGGGCTACGACCAGATCGTCAGTTTTGGCGAGGTGCTCTCTACCCACATTGTGGCCCAGTACCTCAATCATATTCAAATTCCGACCCGTTGGATGGACTCGCGCAAGTACATCCAGACCAACTCCAACTGGCGCGACGCGCTGG
>DAIMZG010000297.1:0-2234 GCA_036734065.1 Catalimonadaceae bacterium | reverse complement strand
ACGTTGCACGCAACGTCTCTACCGGATTTTTCGCCCCCGCCCAAAAACCAATGGATGGCATCCATATCCCCAAAACTGAGTTCGATTTCCACCATCGTCCGTTCCTACAAATCGGCCGTAACCCGACATGCCCATCGGTTAGGTCTGGCCCACGGGTGGCAAACGCGTTTTCACGACCACATCATCCGTGACGATCCCCAATACCAACGCATTGCGGATTACATCTTCCACAACCCAGCCAACTGGGAGAATGATAAATTCTGTTCTGTGTGACGATGACCGTAGAGACGTTGCATGCAACGTCTCTACGTGCGGCGTACCCACTCGCAACGCCCCTACACGCGGCGTCCCCGCATAACCCCCGCAACTGAGACGTAGCACGCTACGTCTCTACGAAGATGAAACATTTTTTGACCTACTTGCTGCTGCTCGGCAGCCTGTCTGCGGCCCGGGCGCAGTGGACATTCGAACGCCCCCGCTGGGAATTTGACGTGGAAACGGGCGTGGCCTTCAGTGGCTACAACGACGTGCGCATCCCCAACGAGGGCGGCACCCTGTTTTCGCTCTCGCGCGACCTCGACATCCGCCCGACGGCCTTTTTGCGCCTGCGCGCGTGGCGCACCTTCGGCGGCCGCCACGGCGTGGGGGTGCTGGCCGCTCCGCTGCGCTTTCGTGCCGAGGGCACCTTTGCCCAACCCGTTATTTTTGAGGGGCATAGCTTTGGCACGGGCACCGTCAACGCGCTTTATCGTTTCGACTCCTACCGCCTCACCTACCGCTATGGCCTGGTACTCAACCCCCGCTTTCGGCTCGACGTAGGGGCAACGGCCAAGATTCGCTCGGCCGAAGTGACCCTCGAAGATGAGCGGAGCGACACTTCCAACACCGACCTGGGCTTTGTGCCCCTGCTCTACGTACGGGCCGAGTGGCGGCCTGCCGAGCGTTTTGGCCTTGTGCTCGAAGCCGATGCCCTGGCCAGCCCCCAAGGACGGGCCGAAGATGTGTTGCTGGCCGCTTGCCTCTACCCCAACGAAACGATCACCCTCCGGGCGGGCTACCGCTTCGTAGAGGGTGGCGCCGACGTGGATCAGGTGTATAATTTTACGTGGATTCACTTCGCTACCGTCGGGGCTTTTTTTCATTTCTGAGGACGGGTACGCTTAGACAAGCGGCGACGATTTCGGAACTTTGCTCATATTGCATCGTCTTTACGCTGCCCTTCCATGCGCAAATCCCGCCCTTCGCGGCCCGTAGCCACTGCGCCGCTGCCCGTAGTGCCTCCTGCCGCTGACCATCGTTTTCAATTCTGGCTTCACAGTTTGCTGATCTTTGGGGCAGGGCTGCTGTTGTTTGCCTACGTCTATGACCCCAAAGTGGACCTCAACGGCGACAATGCCTCCTACTATTTGCTCGGTAAGGGGCTGGCGATGGGCGAAGGCTACGTAGGCTTGCAATCGCCCACGCGCGGCCCGGCCACGCACTATCCGCCCGGCTACCCCGCCCTGATCGCCCTGCTGCTGCGCGTCTTTCCCGAATCGTTCAACACCGTCAAGGTAGCCAATGGCGTGCTGCTCGTGCTGGCCTTGTGGCTGTTCTATCAGCTCGTCGAGCGGCTGACGGCCCACCGCATTTTTGCACTGGTGACCACCCTACTGCTGGTAGCCAATGCGCACTTGCTCCGCTACGCCACCATCATGATGAGCGAAATACCTTTTCTGTTCGCCTCGGTGCTGACACTGTTTGCCTTCCTGCATTTGCCCAAGCAAGGATCTTTTTACACGACGCCAGCTTTTTGGGGATCGCTGCTGGCTCTGGGCGCGGCCTACTACGTTCGTTCGGCGGGCGTGGCCCTGCTGGGCGGACTGGTGCTCTACCTTTTGCTGAACCGCCGCTGGCTGGTGGCGGCTGCCTACGCGGGGGGCTGGCTGCTGATGGCCCTGCCTTGGCAACTGCGCAACCAGGCTTTGGGGGCCAACTCGTACGTCACGCAGTTGCGACAAGTCAATCCCTACCGCCCCGAGTTGGGGCTGGCGGGCCCCGCCGAGCTGGCCGAACGGGTTTGGAACAACCTGAGCCGCTACGTGGCGCAGGAAATTCCCAGTGGCTGTTTACCCTTTCTGGAAGCTAATTATCAGGAAAATACGGCGGGCAACTGGCTGCTGGGGCTGCTGCTGCTGGGCCTGATCGGCTACGGCCTCTACGCCCTGCCGCACTACCGGCTGCTGGTGGTGTGC
>DAIMZG010000296.1:0-2295 GCA_036734065.1 Catalimonadaceae bacterium | reverse complement strand
GTGTGGTAGTTGAGCAGCATCCAGAGCAGTAAAAAGCCGCCAAAGGCGACGGCAATCGGAATCATTCCCATACGACAGACGCCTCGGGGCGCGAAAGTATAATTGACAAAACCGCAGACAACACCATTTGGTTACGCCGGACTGCCCGCCTGTGCGCGCCGCACGCCGACCAGCAACTGCGCCACTTGCAATGATACGTCGAGCATCAGGATTTTGGGGTTGGCGTTGCGTTCGAGGTGATGGGCGGCCTCCTGAAAAAGCTGTACCAACTGGGCCGTTTGGTCAGGGCCAAACAAACGCCCGAAGTTTTGCACAAACGTCAGGGTCTGTCCCGTCACCTTAGAAAGCCCCCGTTCGTCCACCTGAAACATGAGCACTTCGCGCAGCAGCGACAGGCCGTAGGCAAAGAAATGTTTTTGCCCTTCCCGGTTCAACTTCTGAAACGCCTCCGTCTCGTCGAGCAGACCCGCCAGGTCGCGCTGGTAGCAGCGGCGCAGCCACTGCGCCATCAGGGTGTGATAGTCGTGCGTTTCGTGGTGCAGCAAGTGGCGGGCGGCCCGCAGGTTGCCTTCGGCCAGGCGGGCCACCTGCGCGGCCTTGTCGGCGCTGGCGCCTTCGTGGGCTTGCAGGTACTGGGCCACTTCGGCGTGCTCGAAGGGCCGCAGGCGAATCGTCTGCGTACGCGACCGGATGGTGGGCAGCACGCCGTTTTCCTGCTGGCTGACGAGCAGAAAAACCGTTTGGGCGGGCGGCTCTTCCAATATCTTGAGCAAGGCATTGGCGGCGGCCACGTGCAGGAGTTCGGGCAGCCAGAGCAGCAGCACCTTGTAGGTACCCTCGTAGGCCTTCAGCGCCAGGCGCCGGATCACCTCGCGGCCTTCCTCGGCCCCGATGGTGGGGGCCTTCTGGGCCGCGCCCAAATGGGCGGACCAGTCGGCCAGGTGTCCGTAGGGGTTTTCGGTGAGAAACTGCCGCCACTGCCGGGTTTGCTCGGCGATTTGCTGCTCGCGCTTGCTTTCGGGGCGCACGGCCGGAAAAATAAAATGCAGGTCAGGGTGTACGAAGCGCAGGTTTTTCTGGCACGCGTCGCATGCGCCACAGGCGTCGGTGCTATCGGGCGTGCGGCGTTCGCAGTTGAGCAGCGTGGCGAAGGCCAGGGCCAAGGGCAACTGCGCACTGCCTTCGGGGCCGAGCCACAACTGGGCGTGGGCCACCTGCGCACGGCCTGCGGCCCGGGCCAGGGTCTGTTTCAGGTCGGCAAATCCGGGGATGTCGGCAAAGCGCATGGCATGGCAGCTAAATAGGGCCGCAAGAACCGAAACGGCGGGCTTTTGGCCAAAAATGAAAATTGCACACCCCCCAAAACGCCCGGCCCGATACCTCAGCCCCAACTACTCCGGCTTGGTGGCCAGCGATACCTTGGCCTTGAGTTGGGTGGCGATGTCGGCGACCTTGACCAACTCTTCGACGGGTACGCTTTTGTCAATGTGCAACACCACCACGCCGTCGGCTTCGGGCAGGGCCGCCGAGAGGTCGCTTTTGAGCGTGGCCAGCGACGAGGCCCGGTCGTTGACCCGGTAGCGCAGGTCAGAGGTGATCGTCACGCTCACTTTCTGCATGACGATGGTGGAGCTGCGGCTGCTGGGCAGGTTGACGGGCAGCCCCGAGGGCGTGATAAAATTGGACGTCAGCATAAAGAAGATCAGCAGCAGGAAGATAATGTCCGTCATGGACGACATGCTGAAGCTGGGATCTACTTTGTGTTTGGAGCTAAAATTCATGGGCGTGTCCGAAAAGGTCAGCGGGGCTCTTGCAAGAGGTCAATAAACTCAATGGAAGTATATTCCATCCGGTGTATCACCTTCGACACTTGGGCCACGAGGTAGTTGTAGGCAATGTAGGCCACAATGCCCACGGCCAGCCCGGCGGCGGTGGTGATCATGGCCTGGTAGATGCCCGACGACAACAGCTTGGGACTGACCGAGCCTTCTTCCTGCGCAATGGAGATAAAGGCCTGGATCATCCCCACCACCGTGCCGAAAAAGCCGATCATCGGGGCAGCCCCGGCAATGGTGGCCAGCACCGAAAGGTTACGCTCCAGCTTGTACACCTCAATCTTACCCACATTTTCGATGGAGGCCTCGATGGTTTTGAGTGGGCTGCCGATGCGCGAAATGCCCTTTTCGAGCATGCGGGCAATGGGCGACTCGGCGTCGGCACACACCATGCGGGCCCCCCGGATGTCGCCTTCCATCACCAACGCTTTCACCTTGTCGAGCAGCGACTTGGGCTCTT
>DAIMZG010000295.1:0-2295 GCA_036734065.1 Catalimonadaceae bacterium | reverse complement strand
TTCATTTGCTTGACCATCGAGAGCAGCCCGTTGGAGCGCGTAGCGGCCAGGTGGCGCGTCATGCCGATCTTGTCAATAAAATAAAGGTCGGCTTTGGCCACCTCGGCGGGCGGCTGATCCGACAGCACCCGGATGAGCAAGCCCACCAGGCCGCGCACGATCACGGCGTCGCTGTCCCCTTCAAAGCGGAGTTTGTCTCCGTCCAGGTGGGTGTGCAGCCATACGTTCGACTGGCAACCCTTGATGCGGTTTTCTTCTACTTTGTAGGGGTCGGGCAGGGCGGGCAATTGCTTGCCCACGTCAATGATGTACTCGTATTTGCTCTCCCAGTCGTCGAACAGCGCAAAATCTTCTATAATCTCGTTTTGTCGTTCGTCAATGGTCATGGTAGTGGTTTTCTTGGGCGGCGTGCGTCTCCCGTAGTTTTTCACTTTCTGCAACCGTCCTAAAATCTGTTTTCTGCAAAGCAAGCAGATTACAGCTAATAGTGCGGCCGATGGGGTGGGCAGTTGCTGAAATCAGCACAACTCAATGATCTTAACGCAACTGCGCAAGAACTAATTTCCGGCAATTTACCCAAATGTTCGATGCAGGTCTTAGCGGAACATCCGGATGGCCCGTTGCAGGCCCACCACCAGGCGGTCAATCTCTTCGCGGGTATTGTAGAAAGCCAGCGAGGCCCGGGCCGTGCCCGGTAGCTGAAAGCGATCCATCAGCGGTTGGGTGCAGTGGTGGCCCGTCCGGATGGCAATGCCGTAGGTATCGAGCAGAATGCCCAAATCTTGGTGGTGTACGCCTTCCACCACAAAAGATACCACGCTGACTTTCTCCTGGGCCGTCCCCACGATGCGCAAGCCCTCAATCTGCTGCAACTGCTCGGTGGCGTACTGCAAAAGCGCGTGCTCGTAGGCCGCGATGGCCCCCTTGCCAATCTGATTGACGTAGTCAATGGCCAGTTTCATGGCCACGATGTCGGCGATGTTGGGCGTGCCCGCCTCAAACTTGTAGGGCAATTCGTTGTACGTGGTGCCCTCGAACGATACGTCCTTGATCATCTCGCCGCCACCCTGGTAGGGGGGCATGGCGTCGAGCAGGGCGCGTTTGCCGTAGAGCACGCCCGCCCCGGTGGGGCCGTAAAGCTTGTGGGCCGAAAAGACAAAGAAGTCGCAGTCGAGGGCCTGCACGTCAATATCGAGGTGGGAGGTGGCTTGCGCCCCGTCGAGCAGCACGGGCACGCCCTGGGCGTGGGCCCGGGCGATGATCTCAGCCACCGGGTTGATCGTGCCCAGCGAGTTGGAGACGTGTACCACCGATACCAGCCGGGTTTTGTCCGTAAGGAGCGTGTCGAGCGCCGACAAGTCCAGCTCGCCCGCGTCCGTGACGGGGATTACGCGCAGCCGGGCGCCCTTCTCGGCGCAGATCATCTGCCAGGGCACAATGTTGGAGTGGTGCTCCATGCCCGACACGAGCACCTCGTCGCCGGGGCCAATGTGTTGTCGTCCGTAGGTCTGAGCCACCAGGTTGATGCCGTCGGTGGTGCCGCCCGTGAAGATGATCTCGGCCGTTTCGGCTGCGTTCAGAAAAGCCCGCACGGTTTCGCGGGTTTCTTCAAAGGCAGCCGTCGCCTTTTCGGCCAGGGTGTGCAGGCCCCGGTGGATGTTGGCGTTGTATCCCTGATAATACTGACTCAGGGCGTCAATGACCACCTGGGGCTTTTGGGTGGTGGCGGCATTGTCGAAATACACCAGCGGTTTGCCGTTGATTTCCTGGTGCAGTACCGGAAAATCGGCCCGGATTTTTTCAATATCAAAAGCAGTGGGGGTCAGCGTAGCCATTTCTTAGTAAGTATAAAGGTGATATGGCCGAGCCATTGGCCCGTTCATACAACTAGCGAACAGTTAACAAATCAAACTGTTAACCGTTCGTCGAGCCGGGCTTCGAGGTGCGCGTGCAAGGCGGGCCACTCGATTTTGTCGAGGACTTCGCCGGCAAAGGCGCGGATCAGCAGGGCGCGGGCGTTGACTTCGCCAATGCCCCGAGCCCGCAGGTAAAACAGAGCTTCGGCGTCGAGCTGGCCCGTCGTGGCCCCGTGCGAACACTTGACGTCGTCGGCGTAGATTTCCAACTGCGGCTTGGTGTGCACTGTGGCCGTGTCGGATAGCAACAAGTTGTGGTTCGACTGGAAAGCGTTGGTCTTCTGCGCGTCGGGCCGCACAAAAATTTTGCCGTTGAAAACGCCCGTCGCCTGATCGGCCACAATGCCCCGGTAGAGCTCGTCGCTGAACGAATGGGGCT
>DAIMZG010000294.1:0-2298 GCA_036734065.1 Catalimonadaceae bacterium | reverse complement strand
TCGCAGGGCTTTTTTGGCCGCAGGCAAGGCCCCTTCCACCCGCCAGACCCGACCCGGAAAGGTGGCCAGTAAATGGTCGGCCGTGTAGAGGTGACTGTTGGGGTGCAGCTTGTCTATCCCGAACCGGGCGGCTACCGTGCGAAAGGCGCCCGCCTTGCGCAGGGCGGCGTGCGGCTCGTAGAGGTAGGTGCGGGGAAGGGAAAAGCGCACCGGGGCGGCGGCCTCCTCGGCCCGGGTGAAGCGGAGGGTGTCGGGCGGCGCGGCGGCGTGCAGGCGCACGGCCGTCAGGAGGGGCGGGGTGTCGGCGCGGGGCACCCGTTCGTAGAGCACTTCTTTCACTTCGCTGCCCACGGCCACCACGCGCACGTGCGCCACGTCGCCGAGTGTGGCGACGGCTTGGTCAATATCGAGCCAGGGCGCTGTTTTGAGCAACATCCGCTCGGTTTGGGCCGTCCAGTTGGGCAGCAGGGCCATTACGTTCGGCTCCATTTCGTCGAAGCGAAAGGCTCGCCGAGTCGCCTGGGTGGTATCGCGGCGGGCCGGGTCGAGGTAGTACAGATCGGCTTTCGATGGTTGGGCGGCCAACCAATCGGCGGCCGACGCACAGACGACCTCCACGTGGTCGAGACCCAGTTGCGCAAAGTTGTGACGGGCCTTTTCGGCCAGGTGTGGTTGCTGCTCGACGTACGTCACGCGGCGGAAGCGGGTGGCCAGGGCGGCCGTATCCACGCCCGATCCGCCCGTGAGGTCGCAGGCCCATTCGCCTTCAAAATCAGTGAATTTGTAGGCTGCCGTCGCCTCCGACGAGCACTGCTCCAGCGCCAGTCCGGTGGGTAACCAAATGTCCGGATCGGCCGCCCAGCGGGGAAGCTTGAGCGGGGCTTTCTGCCGGGCCCGGATCAGGGCGACTACGGCGGGCATGGGCCACGGCGCATAGCGGTGGGCAGCCAGCATCAGCTCGGCCGGATCGTCGTGGGCGTGGTCGCGCAGAAACTGCCGCAGGGTCGGATCCTGAAACTGCGCCCGGGTGAGTTCGGCCGCGGACATGCTCAGGGTACGGCGTCGTAGAGGCGACGCAGTTGCTCGTCGGACTCTTGCTTGCGAATGCCGAGGCGAGCTTCGGACACGCCATCCATTTCTACTAATAAGCCCAGGGCCTGGTAGGCGGCAAAACGGCCGTAGATGCTGGCGTCGGTTTTGGCCATTTCGATGAGCAATTCGGCGGCGGCGCGGCGCGGCGCGGCCGCTTCGAGATTGAGCGCGTAGCGGCCAAACTGCTGCACCAGGTAATACTTTTCGGGCATCCGGGCGGCTAGCACCCGCTCACGAAACCAGTTGTACTGCCGGGGGTCTGCATTGGCGGTGTAGTATTCGGCCATCACGCTCACCAGCGAAGGGTGCGTGACGTCGGCGTAGCGCTCGGCCACCGTGGCGGCCGTAGCGGGGTCTTCGCCGTTGAGCAGCACATTGAGGGCCGAGGCAGCCACCAGGTACGAAGAGTCGCGCAGGGCTTGCAACACCAGTGGCTGCACCACGTCGCCCCGGTGTTGCACCAGGGCTTGGAGTGCCGATACCCGCACCGAAGATACCGAGTCGGCCTGCGCCAGCCGGAGCAAATCGCCTTCCACCTCGGCCAAGGCGTTGGCGGGCGCGCTGGCAAAGTAATCAGCAGCCTGTTCGCGGAGCGACCAGTGGCCATCCGAGAGGGCCGTCTGCATCAGGGCCAGTACGGGCGGTGTGTGGTCGTCTTGCAGCGTGACGAGGGCCTCGTGCCGGGCACCAAACAACAGGCTGTGGCGATACTGGTGAATCAGTTCGGCGGGCGTCTTGCGGTGTTCGACTTCGGCTAGCAACTGCTGGTCGGCATCGAACAGCACGGCCGAGGGGGCCTTGGGCATGTCGAAAGTGAATACCTGCGCGGCCTGCTCGACGACGAGGGGATAGCGCGTCAGGCGGTCGCCGTGCCAGACGGCCACCGCCAGCGGCAGGCGGTAGCGCGGCGTCGCAAGGGTGTCTTGCACCTGTTCGACGGTGAGTTGCAGACGACCGTTGCGGTGCAGGTGCGACACGCGCAACTGCGGGTGGCCAGCCCGCATAAACCACTGCTCGAAGAACCAGTTGAGGTCTTCGCCCGTCACGTGCTCGAAGGCCAGGCGCAAATCGTGTACCTCAACGGCTGTGTAAGCGTGGGTCTGGAGGTAGTGGCGCAGGGCCGCAAAAAACGCTTCCTCGCCTACGTAGTTGCGCAGCATGTGCAGCACCCGGCCGCCCTTGGCGTAGGAGTGGTTGTCGAACATC
>DAIMZG010000293.1:0-2334 GCA_036734065.1 Catalimonadaceae bacterium | reverse complement strand
GTAGGTAGCGACGGTCGCCGTAAAGGCCGTTTTGTAAGTTCATCTGCATCAGGATCGCCAGGTCGTTGGCATTGCAGAAAAGTCCCGCGTGCCCGCCTACGCCGTTGCTAAGGGCGGCGCCCTGGTCGTGCACGTTGCCCCGGATGAGCTGCTGGCGAAAGCCCACGTCCTGCTCGGTGGGCGCGATGCGCGCGGCCGGAAAGCGCTCCAGCGGGCGAAAGCCCATCGTGCTCATCCCCAGCGGTTCGTAGAGCCAACTGTCGAGAAAGTCTTCGATGGGTTGCCGCAACTGCTGCTCGACCGCGCGCTTGAGGATGTAAAACCCCAAATCGCTGTATTTGTAGCTGTGCCGCCGGGTTTTCCGATCTACGGGCATCAGGGGTGTGGCCACCGTCCAGGCCCAGAGCGAATCTTCCAGACCGGCCCGGGCGTAGAGCCCCGGCACGACCTCCGTCGGGTAGCGGTCACTCTGCCGGGGCTGATAAAACTCTCCGAAGGTGCGGGCATCTTTGGTGGTACGTTTCCAGTGCGGAATGAAGGGCACCAGCCCCGCCTGGTGGGTGAGCACATCGGCCATCAGCATTTTCTCTTTATCCGTGCCGCGCAGTTCGGGCAGGTAGTAGCTGGCCGGGCGGTTCATGTCGAGCAGGCCGCGTTCGGAGAGGAACATGGCCGCTTGCAGGGTGGCGGCCACTTTGGTCACCGAGGCAATGTCGTACAGGGTGGACTCTTCGACGGGCTGACGACCGTCGTAGGTGAGGTGGCCGTAGTTGGCGAGCTTTACCACCGTACCCTGACGGGCCACCACCACCTGGCAGCCGGGCGTCGCCTGGCTGGCGATGGCCCGCTGGGCGATGCGGTCTATCTGGTCGAGGGCATCGCGGCTCATGCCCACGTCTTCGGGGTAGCCGTAGCGCAGCCGGTTGAGCTTGGGTGTAAAGAACCCGGTGCCTGCGCTGAGCTCGGCCGAGGCAGTCACGGGCAAGGTGCCCGCCGCCGACACCGCCCCGAAGAGCACCTGCGGCACCGAACGGTGGGTGTAGTCATTGTCCTGATAGGCACAGACCACTTGCCCGGCCTCGGCGACCCGGTCGAGGCTGTAGGGGTTGCCAAACACCACCGCTACTACTTGTTTGCCCGCTGCGCGCAACCGTTTGAGGAGGGCCAGCGCTTCGGGCGTAAGGCCGTAGTTCTTGCCTGCGCTGTTGTTGAGGTTGTGCAGGCCCACTACCACGGTGGTGTGGTCGCGCAGGGCGGCCTCTACGCTGCGGTAATTGGGCGCCGTGCCCGCCAGTTGAAAGTGGTCGAAGGCGGCGTAGCGCGACAGCGTTTGCTGAAAAGCATTGAGCTTGCCGTCTTTGGTGTTGCCCAGCCCGATGGTTACCGAAGCAAACTGCTGGGTGTCTAGGGCCCGGAAAGGCAGCAAGCCGTCGTCGTTCTTGGCGACGGTGACGGCCTGTTCGTAGAGGCGGTAGATGAGCGCTTCGGCCTTGGGCGTGTTGAGGTCGGCGTAGAGGTTGGCTTCGGCGATGGGCTGGTAGCGGTGCAGGCCTGCCCAGTATTTGGCTCGCAGGATTTTCCGTACCCGGCGGTCAATCTCTTCGCGGGTAATTTGCCCGGTCGCCACGGCCTTTTCAATGCCCCGCAGGGCGGCGGGTACGTCTTCGGCAAACAGCAATACGTCATTGCCCGCCAGCAGGGCCAGCACGTCCACCTCACCGGGTTTGTAGAACTGGCTAACGCCCTTCATGTTGAGGGCATCGGTGAAGATAAGCCCCTCAAAGCCCATTTCTTTTTGTAACAGATCCGTCACGATGGCCGACGAAAGGGTAGCGGCCCGGTTTTTCCGGTTGTCGTATTCGGGTACGTGCAGGTGGGCCACCATCACGCTCATGAGGCTGTCGGCAAAAAGGCGACGAAAGGGATACAGCTCCTGTTCGCGCAAGCGGTCGCGCTTGTGGGCCACCACGGGCAAGGTTAGGTGCGAGTCGGAGTCGGTATCGCCGTGGCCGGGAAAGTGCTTGGCGTTGGCCATCACGCCGTGGTGCTGCATGCCCTTCATGTAGGCGATGCCCTTTTCGGCGACCCGCTCGCGGTTTTCGCCGAACGAGCGCGTACCGATGACGGGGTTGGCCGCGTTGGTATTGATGTCTACCACTGGGGCAAAGTTGACGTGTACGCCCAGGCGGCGGCACTCGCGGGCAATCTGAGCGCCCATTTCGTAGATGAGCCCATTGTCCGAGAGGGCGCCGAGGGTCATCTGGCGGGGGTAGTGCAGGGTGCTGTCCACCAGGCGCATGCTCAGGCCCCACTCGGCGTCCATGCCGATGAGCA
>DAIMZG010000292.1:0-2335 GCA_036734065.1 Catalimonadaceae bacterium | reverse complement strand
TAAGAGCTAGTTGAGTTTAGAAAGGAAAAGTACGAATAACAAATGAAGAAATAAGTGTACGAATAGCTCGATTTTCGTGTATACAATAAATATTGACTCGTTTCCCTGCTTTTCGGAAGGCGTGTGGATCGGGAAGGACTGGAATTGGGGAAACCCACCAGAAAAGCGTGTGGATCAAATGCGCTGAGGTGTTGACCAAACTTAAGTTTGGTGTCGCGCCCGATGCGTTTGGTGGTATCCGGGTTCGACGCGCACCTTTGCGTATGCCATAAAAGTCATATGGCCCCGACCATCTTTTCTCACTCCCGCCCGTGAACCACAAGCATATCATCTACCAGCTTTTTGTCCGGTGGTTTGGCAATCGCCAGACGGCCAACGTGCCCTTCGGCTCTTGCGAGGAGAACGGCGCAGGCACTTTTTCCGACATCACCGACCGCGCCCTGACGGCCCTGCGCGACGAGTTGGGCATCACGCACGTCTGGTACACGGGCGTGCTCAACCACGCCACCCTCACCGACTACGCCGCCGACGGCCAGCCCGCCAACCACCCGGCGGTGGTCAAGGGCCGGGCCGGTTCGCCCTACGCCATCCGCGACTACTACGACGTGGCCCCCGACCTGGCCGTCCGCGTGCCCGACCGCCTGGCCGAGTTCGAAGCCTTGCTGACCCGCACGCACGCGGCGGGCTTGCAGGCTCTCATTGACTTTGTGCCCAACCACGTGGCCCGTCAGTACGCCGGGCACGCCCGCCCGCCGGGCGTGCCCGACCTGGGTGCCGCCGACGATCCGCAGCGCGCCTTTGCGCCGCAGCACCAGTTCTACTACTTGCCCGGCACTACCTTTCGGCCGCCCGACGGGCACCCGCACCTGTTGCCCGCCGCCGCGCCCTACCACGAAAGCCCGGCCCGCGCCACGGGCAACGACGTCTTCGACGCGGCGCCCAGCCTGCACGACTGGTTCGAGACCATCAAGCTCAACTACGGCGTGGACTATGCCCACGGGCAAACGGCGCACTTCGATCCGGTGCCCGCTACGTGGGTGCGCATGGCCGAGATCCTGCATTTTTGGGCCCGCAAAGGCGTGGACGGCTTTCGGTGCGATATGGTCGAACTGGTGCCCCCGGCCTTTTGGCAATGGGCCATCGCGCAGCTACGGGCCGACTTTCCCGCGCTGTGCTTCGTGGCCGAGGTCTATCAGCCTCACCGCTACGGCCAGTACCTGGCCGCGGGCTTCGATTACCTCTACGACAAGTCCGACACCTACGACGGCCTGCGGGGCATCCTGCAACATGGCCACTCGGTGGCGGGCATTGCGGACTGTTGGCGGGCCGTCGAGGGTTTTGAGCACCGGATGCTGCGCTTTCTGGAAAACCACGACGAGCAGCGGCTGGCTTCGCGGCACTTTCTGGGTGCGGCCGAGGCGGGCTTGCCGGGCATGGCGGTGGCCGCCCTGCTGGGACGTGGCCCCGTGCTGCTCTACAGCGGCCAGGAGGTGGGCGAGGCCAGCGACGAGGCCGCGGGCTACAGCGGTGCCGACGGCCGCACTACCATTTTCGACTATTGGGGCGTGCCCACCCTGCAAGCCTGGTACGCCGACGGGGCCTGCGACGGCCGACACCTGACGCCGGCCGCCCGGCAGTTGCGGACAGCCTACGGGCGCTTGCTGCGCCTGGCCGGGCAAGTGCCCGCCTTTCGGGCGGGCCACTTCTACGACCTGCACTACGCCAACGGCCACGCCCGGCTGTACGCCTTCTTGCGCTACCTCGACGGCGCGTGCTGGCTGGTGGTGGTCAACTTTGACCGGGAGCAGGATTTTGAAGGAGAAATTTGTGTGCCCGCCCACGCCTTGCAAACGGTGGGACTGGCGGGGACCTACGTGGCGCAGGACGCGCTGGGCGCAGGCGAGGCGGGAGACTTGGCTTTTGACGTGAACCCGGTGCAAGACCTGCGGCTGGTGCTCCGCTTGGCGCCATCGGTTGCGCAGGCTTGGCGGTGGGTGCCCGTGGCAAAATAAGGCGAGGGTGGCTGCATAGCGTTGGTGGAGTAGGGTTCTCGACGTCCTACTACACAAAAGCACGACTTCGTGGTAGAAAAGCCGCGATACGTCCCGTGCGACTTGTTCGTAGGTAATCGGTTTCAGGGGTAAACATAAAAGCCTCCGCAGTTGCCGTAGCGCTGCGGAGGCTTATTGACAAAAAACGGAAGCAGACCAGGGGAATGCGGATTGCCCGGCTGCCGTCCGGATTTATTCTTTCATTAATTTGATAACGCCCACGCCTTGCTCGGTAGATACCAAGGCCATGTAAATGCCGCGTCTCAAAGTCGCCGCCGGAACGG
>DAIMZG010000291.1:0-2335 GCA_036734065.1 Catalimonadaceae bacterium | reverse complement strand
GCCCCGGCGGCAGCGTTCCAGTTCAAAGTAGCCGTCGTCGTGCCGACGCTCGTGGCGCTCAGCCCGGCGGGCACGGCGCACTCGGCCAGCGGCTGGGTCGCAAAGGTGACCGGAGCGCTGAAAGCACTCTGGCTACCGCCTACGCAATTCGTGCGCACCCGAAATTCGTAGTCGGTGCCCGGCTGCAAACCCGATACCAAAAGGCTGGTAGCCGTGGTGGTGCTGGCCGACCAGAGCGTTTCCCCTACCGGACGCCGCTCGACCGTGTAGTTGAGGGCATCAGTTGCGGCCGTCCAGCCCAGCGTCGCCGTGGTCGTGGTGACGTTGATGGCCGTCGGATTGGCCGGAGGTAAGCAGGCTGCTGGACTGACGGTCGGCTCCTGGCGGGTGACCGAAATGCGCTCGCAGCCCAGCACGTTGCGCGCCACGATGCGGGTGCGGTAGTTACCCACTGCCAGGCCCGTTACCGTTGCCTGGTACGTTTTGCCATCGGCGTAGTTGAGGTCGGCCGGATCGGCGGCTACCATCACAATGGCCGAGTCCACCGGGTCGGTGAACACGCCGTTGTTGTTGACGTCGAGTTGCAGCAGGGGAAAGCCGCTCTCGGGGGCATTGTTACCCGCGTCTGCATAGCTAACGGCAAAGGCAAAGTCTGTGGTGGGATCGCCCGTGGCCGGATCAACCCACGAACTTACGTAGGCCCCAGTACCGAGAAAGTTCAGCGTGGGTGTGGGGTTGACCGTAACGGTAATCGTGTCCACGTCCAAGCAGCCGTTGCTGCTGGTGGTGGTGACGATGTAATCGCGCGTTTGGGTGGGCGAAACGTTAATACTGCCGCTGGTGGTGCCGAAGCCCTGCCAGTTGTAGGTGGCCCCCGCCCCGCCGTTGGCCGTGAGGGTCACCGTCTGTCCGGCGCAGATGGTGGTGTCGTCGGACACGGTGGCGTCGAAAGCGGGGAAGTTAGTCAGCGTAGCGGTGGTGGTGTCGTTGCTGCGGTTGGCGTCGTTGGCAATGTCGGTAAAGGCCCGCAGGGTGAAGGCACCGGGGGCGGAAAGGTTAACCCGGGTGGCGAAACTGAACTGAATAGAAGAGTTGGGCCCAACGTTAGGCGCACTCTCGGTGACGGGCGTACCGTTGTTGAGCACGTAGCGCACCGGGAAATTACTCACCGAATTGTTACCAAAGTTTTGGATGGTCACCGTCACAAGGGCCGTGTCGGGCAAGGCGCAGCCGGAGGTCGGGGCAAGGATGGCCGTCACCCCCACGTCGTTGACCTGCGTAGAGATAACCTCGTTGGCGCCGATGGAGGGCGGGTTGCTGCGGGCGGCCCCGTTGATGTCGGTGGGCACGGCGGCCAGCAGGTTCTGCCCGGCTCCGGCCAAGGCGTTGGCCGTGGCGGTCAGGTCGCCGCTGGCGGCGTCCACAAAGAGGGGGTCAATGTCGAGCGAGTTGGCGTCCAGGCCCGTGCCCGCCTGCCAGTCGGTCAGCGTGGCGTAATTGGTACTGCCCAGTCGGCCCGTGACGCTCCCCGCTACGAAGAGGTCGTTGTGGTCGCTGCCGCTCACCACCGTGGCACTGCCGTAGAACAGGGCACCGGCGGAGGAACCCGTGCTCGTGGAAGTAAGCACGTTGTTGCGCACCTGGTTGT
The DNA here is from genome assembly GCA_036734065.1 of Catalimonadaceae bacterium. Classification (GTDB taxonomy): domain Bacteria; phylum Bacteroidota; class Bacteroidia; order Cytophagales; family Flexibacteraceae; genus DAIMZG01. Next base: position 687 of record DAIMZG010000291.1, on the reverse strand, counting down.
TGCTGCCGCCGGAGATGTAAACGCTGTAGCCTACGCTGCGGACGTTGTTGTGGAAGATGCGCTGGTGGCTGCTGGAAGACAGGTAGATGCCGTAGAATTGGCTCGTCGAGGTGGAGATAAGGAAGTTGTTGGCCAGCAAGGCGGGGCCGTCGGCCGTCGCCTGACAGGAGCTAAGCCAGAGGGGGTAGTAGCCCACACGTACGCGGTTGCTTTCCACCCGCAGTGTCCCGTCGCACTGGCTGAGGAAGATGCCGTCGTAGAAGTTGCTGGTTCCGGTGAGGGTGTTGCCCCGCAAGAGGGGCGCTTGCTGCTGGCTGAGGCGCAGGCCGTCGTAGTAGAAGCCGGTCAGGGTGTTGTCCTCGATGCGCGTGCCGGCAAAGCGGGCACTGCTGTTGGTAGCGCTGATGTCGAGGGCGCTGCTGCCGCCCGTGACGGTGTTGCCCTGGAAGCGGAAGTCTTCGAGCAGACCCAAGTTGCCAAAAACTACGGCCCGCGCGTTGCTGGTGCTGGTGGTGGAGGGGGCGCTCAAGGTGCACCCTACTATGCTACTGCCCGGCACCTGCCCCGACAGCACCAGGGCGCGGGTGAAGTTGCCCGTGCCCGTAGCCTCCAGACGCAGGCCCCGCAGGTGGACAAAGCGCCCCCCGGCCAGCTCGACCACGTAGTTGTCGGCCGCGGCCGTGGCGG
>DAIMZG010000290.1:0-2336 GCA_036734065.1 Catalimonadaceae bacterium | reverse complement strand
CAAAAAAAGCCCCTTCCCGACGGGGAAGGGGCTTTGGTACGCGTCGAAAACTAGTTTCAGAAACCAATGAAAGCACCGATGTTGACGCCGTTGTTGGTCAGGCGGTTGTTGCTGCTGGCGTGGCTCTCGGCGTAGTAGTTGCTAAACTCGCCCAAGATGGTCAGGCCCGGGGTCAGGGCGTGATAGACGCCGAAGGTCAGGCGTTGGGTGCGGGCCAGCAGTTGTTCGGGGTCGTCGTTTTCGTTGCGGTCCAGCAGGCTGACGCCGTAGTTGGCACCTAGCTTGGTCTTGCCTACCGTGTAGGCCAACTGGCCGTAGTAGCCGCTAGAGTTGCGGGCATCGCCCACCACACCGTCACCCGTTTCCGTCAATGAGGCTACGTCCGAGAAAAGGGCCGTCGTGCCGATGCCCGAACCCGTGTAGTAGGTGCCGGCCACCTCGAAGCCCGCCACGCTCAACTTGCCGAAGAAGTCAATGCCGAAAGACTGGAAGTCCGATATGCCCGTGTTCATCTGCTGGCTGATGAAGGCCGAGCTGAGTTGTACGGCCAGGCCGTCGTCGGTCTTGAGGTTGTAGGCCAGCTTACCGTGGAAACCCGGCGAGGTTGAAAGGTTGCCGTTGACGTCGGAGGGCGCGCCCAGCGAAATGGGGTTCAGTGGCTGGTACACGCCCAGCGTCAGGTTGAAGCCCCCCATCGTGGGCGTGGTGTAGTTGATCTGCGAGAGGCGGTCGCAATAGATGTAGCCGTAGCCAATACCCGCCAGCGTGGTGCCAATCGGGTTGCGGGCTGCAGCGTTGGGGCCCACGCCAACGAGCGAAATGTCGCCGATGATGGCGTCGAAACCAAACAGCCCGAAGTCGCGACCGACCTTGAACGAACCCCAACGGCGCTTGCCGAAGGTGAAGTAAATCTGCCGAAAATCTACGGGTGAATAGGCCAGGGCCTCGTTAGAAACCAAGCTCACAAAAGGCGTGATGTTGACGCCCAGTTGGAAGCTATCGGCCGTCACGGTGCCCGCCGTAAAGGTCAGGGCGGCGGGCAGCAGCCCGTTCTGCACGCTGTGGGCGGCCCCGTCGCCCGTGTTGAGCAGGGGTTGCCCCAGCACGGTGTTGCCACTGTTGTCGGCCGTGGTGTAGATGTAGTGGGCGTTCATATTGCCCGAAAAGCCCATTGTCCAGGCACCGGCCTGAAACGAAGCGGATGATTGCGCCGCCTCCGGTGCGGGTGCCGCTACGATGTGCTGCGGGCCCTCGCCGGGCTTTAGGCTTACTTCGAAGCTTTTGCCTTCGCGGGGAATGATCACCAGCGTGGCGGCTCCTTCGGGCAGGGTGAGCACGTAGCGCCCTTCACTGTCGGTCAGGACGGTGGTTTCGGTGCCCTTCACCACTACCTGGGCGTGGGCGTAGGGATGACCCTCCGGATTGGTAATTTTGCCTTCGACGGGTAGCGACGACCCGTAGGTGTAACCGGCCAGGAGGCAGGCGACAGCCAGCGTACATAATTTCTTCATAAAGCTTTGATTGATTGGGTATGGAAAGGAATAAAGTGGCTCGTGGAGTATTCGCACATCCGAAGCGCACGTGCACACGGATATGGTGGCGCGAATACTTAATAATGGGTGAAAATGTAGGAGATTATTCTGTATGTGCATTACTTGTTAGAAGTATGTGGGCATAAAAGGCCTATAAATGAGATAATAGTTTTTAAAAAGCCCATTTAAACTGAAATCTGATACGATAATGCAAATGAGCGTTTCCCTTTATTTTGGTTGTCATGCTGGCCATTTGCATCCCTATCTATAATACTGACGTGCGTCCGCTGGCCCGCGCCTTGCTGGCGCAAGCCCGTACCTTGTCGGAGGCGGTGGCCCTGGTGCTGCTCGACGACGGGTCGGACTTGTCGTGGCGGCAGGGCAACCGCGCGCTGGCCACCGAAGCGGATCTCGATTACGCCGAATTGCCCCGCAACGTAGGCCGGGCGGCCATCCGCAACCAACTGGCCCAGCGGGCCAAGGCACCCTACTTGCTCTTCGTGGACGGTGACATGGAGGTGGTGCGCGACGACTTTGTGGCGCGCTACCTCGCGCTGGCCCGGCAGGGCGTGGCCGTGGCCTGCGGCGGACACGTCTACGACGACCAGCGGCCCGCCCGTTCGCACCGGTTGCACTGGCGCTACGGCCAGCACCTCGAAACGCCCCCCGTGGCGCACCGCCGGCAGCACCCGCACCAAAGCTTCAAGACCAGCAATTTCATGGTGCGCCGCGACCTGCTGCGGCAAATTGGCTTCGACGAACGCCTGCGGCACTACGGCCACGAAGACACCCTCTTCGGCTTTC
>DAIMZG010000289.1:0-2337 GCA_036734065.1 Catalimonadaceae bacterium | reverse complement strand
GAGGGCATTGCTTTTCGGGGCCACCGCAACGCCGAAGGCAAAAAGACTACCCACGGGGCCATCTTCATCCGCAAGGCACAGCACGTACGCATTACCGACTGTCACTTCGAGGGTTTTAACTTCAATGCCATCTGGGTGACCGACGCCGAGCACGTCGAGATTGGGCGCATTAGGGGGCTCAATACCAGCATGGGCAGCTTCAACTACTGCATGGGACAGATCAGTTTTGGACGGTCGCGGCACGTACACCTTCACAACTTGCACCTGCGCGAAACCGAGCGGCGCCAAGGTGGCTACGGCATCACCCAAATTGGCTTTGCCAAGCGCGGCCAAAACAACTGGATTCAGCACGTACTGATTGAAAACAGCGAATTCGATATGCAACCCGACAATGTCTGGAACCAGATGGGCCCCAACTTTGCCATCGAACTGGCGGGCATTCATGCCGACGTTGAAATCCGGAATATTCGTTCCAACATTGCTTGCTCTTTCCCAGGTAAATTCGAGAATTTGGACCTGCCCGAAGTCCAAAATCCTGGGCGTACGATGTGGTTTCATCACAACACCCTACGTTGCGCCGTGGGCTTTGGCGTGGAGGTAGGTACCTACAACAGCCTTTACGAACACAACGTGATCGAACTGCTCAATCCGGGCGAAAAGCACATCAACGTGATCGGGGATCAGTACGCTTTTGTCAGCTTCAAAAAGCCCGACGAAAAGAACGTGCGGCGCAATATCATCTATCGCCACAATGTGGCCATCGGCATCAACAGTTCGCTGGTGCGGCTGGCGGGCGGCTACGACGAGATTGACATCGTCCACAACACGGTGATTTACAACAATAAAGACTGGCAGACCTGCAACCCCATCAACTCGGAAGCCAACGCCTTTCGGGGCAAGGTGCGGATAAAAAACAACGCGTTTTCGGTTCGGAACCGTCCAGGCACGCCAGATAACTCGCAGCCCTTTGCCTACGAAGAGGGCGCCCGCTACGAGGCCGACCACAACTATTACCGGGGCATCCGGCAACTGCCCGCGGCCGAAGGGCCGCACAGCCGACTCGTCAACGGTGAGTTGGGTTTTCGGATGCGCGGGCAAGATGCGTGGGCAATGTACCAGCCCGCTCCGCAGTCGGTGCTGCGCGGCGCGGCCGACCGCAGCGTGGCCGACCAGTCGGATGTTGGGGCCGTGCTCACTGACCGCTGAATGGCGGTACGCCCATCAACTCATAGCCGTGCGGCTCAGGATGCTGCGGCCAAGGGTGATTTCGTCGGCGTATTCCAAGTCGCCGCCAATGGGAATCCCGCGGGCGATGGTGGTGATGCGCAGCCCGGCAGGCTTGAGCTTGCGCGTCAGGTAGAAAGCCGTGGTGTCGCCCTCCATCGTCGGGCTGAGGGCCAGAATCACCTCTTGTACGGGCGTGTCGTTTTTGGGAAGGGCCGAAGCGGCAGTTTCCTGACCGTTGGACGTTTGGTCGACCGAGGCTTCTGCGGCTGCAAGCAAATCGGCGTCGGGCGCCAACCCTATGCGGGCCAGCAGCGAGGCCACCTTGAGGTCACCGGGGCCAATGCCCTCCATCGGAGAAATGATGCCCCCCAACACGTGGTAAAGCCCCTGATATTGGCCCGTATTTTCGATGGCCATCACGTTGCGGGTGTCTTCAACGACGCACAACAACGAGCGGTCGCGCCGGGGACTGGTGCAGATATGGCAGACTTCCTGATCGGAAATGTTGTGGCACTGGCGGCAGTAGCGAATCCGGAGCCGAGCGGCCAACAGGGCGTCGGCCAGCGACTGGGTGTAGCCCTCTTCTTCGCGGAGCAGGTGCAACACTAGGCGCAGGGCAGTCTTCCGGCCAATGCCGGGCAGTTTGGCCATCTGAAGGACGGCCTCTTCGATTAATTTGGACGGGTATTGCATTTAGAAAAATAAGGGGCAAAGTCGGAAAAACCCTGCCCTGTAGAAAACCCCGTCCGTGATCAGACGATTTCGGCGTTGATGCCCCGGTCGCAGATGCCCTGGCGCATAGGCAGCAACTCGCGGAAAGTACCGCGCTTGACGGCGCATTTACCTTTGTAATGAATGAGCCAGGTGCACTGTTCGGCCTGCTCGACCGAATGCTTGCACACCTTAATGAGCGTCTGGATTACGTGCTCGAAGGTATTGTAGTCATCGTTGTACACCAACAGATCGCGCTGCTCTTCATCCTGGGTTTCTACCCCGATTTCTTCCAGTACGTCTAGGTCGGTATCTTGCTGAGCGAAAGTACGCATGTGAGTTCTTTGTTTTTTTGACAAAATTAAAAAATATCTTTTATTCATTATCTTTCTGCCGTAC
>DAIMZG010000288.1:0-2338 GCA_036734065.1 Catalimonadaceae bacterium | reverse complement strand
CCGTCAGCACCATTGACAGCTTCTTCCAGCGGGTGCTGCGGGCCTTCGCCTACGAATTGGAGGTGGACTTGCAGTTTCGCGTTGAGCTAGACGAGGTCAAGGTGCTGCACTGGCTGGTTGAGCAACTAGTGGCCGACGTGGTGCACGACCCACCCCTGCGCAAGTGGCTCGAAGCGTTCGCTAACGAGCGGTTGCAAGACGGTAAAGCCTGGGACTTTCGTCAAGACGTCGAGAAATTGTCGAAGGAAATTTTTCACGAAACGTTCCGCGATTTCGAGACGGAGATGAAAGCAGCGTTGGAACAAGCCGACTTCATCCCGGCGCACCTGGGCCGGATGCGCAAAGTGAAAGCCGACTTCGAGCAGGCCATGAAAGCCACGGCGACCGAAGCCCGGGCGCTGCTGGTCCAACACGAGCTGACGCCAGGCGACTTTACACAGGGCACGCGAGGTGTAGGGAGGTACTTCGACAAAGTGTTGGCAGGAGAATATTCCCCCAACAACTATACGCGCGCTGTGGCAGGAGGCGGAAATTGGTACAGCAAAGCTGCCCCGGCTGATGTCAAACGGCGCATTGACGCCGTGGACGCGCAACTGCGCCCCCTGCTGGAAAAACTGGTGAACGACTACGACGACGGAGGCCCTGCCTACCGAACGGCCACGGCCGTTATGCAGCACCTCTACACCCTGGGCATCCTCACGCGCCTGCGCAAGTACCTTCAGCAGTACCGCGAAACCGAAAACGCCCTGCCCATCGCCGACGTGGCCCCGCTGCTGGCCGGGTTGGTCGGCGGGCACGAGGCACCCTACATCTACGAGCGCGTAGGTCAGCGCTACCAGCACTTTCTCATTGACGAGTTTCAGGATACGTCGGGCCTACAGTGGGCCAACTTCCGGCCCCTGCTCGAAAACAGCCTCGGCAGTGGGCACCGCAACCTGCTGGTGGGCGACGTCAAGCAATCCATCTACCGCTGGCGCGGGGGCAACGCGGGCCTGCTGCTGCAGGGGGTAGCCGATGACCTCAGCGAAGGCCAGATCGAACGCGCCGCTTTGCTGAACAACTGGCGCAGCCTGCCGTGTATCATCGCCTTTAACAACGACCTTTTTGCGGCCGCGCCCGCCCATTTGCGCGGCGAACTGATCACTCATATTGAGGAGGCCGATCTGCCCAATTATTTGAAAGACGACTTGAAAGCACTTACCGACGTGCTGGAGCTTACCTACGCAGAAGCCAAACAGGAATATCCGACCCAGCGAACCGCCCGCACCGATCCGCACGCGGGGGGCATCTACGGCCAGTTTGTGCCTACCAAAGTGGAGGGCGAAGCCGACGAACCCGGCGACGCATCCGACGAGGACGACGAGCGTCCCGAGGTGCCCGCCGGCTGGAAGGGCCGCGTATTGCAGCAGTTGGTGCCCCGGCTGCAAGACCTGCACGCGCGCGGCTATGCCTGGCAAGACATGGCTATCCTGACGCGTAACAACAAAGAAGGCGCCCTGGTGGCCGACTTCCTGACCAGCGCGGGGTTGCCCGTCATTTCGAACGAGTCGTTGTACCTGAATAGCGCGTTGGGCGTGCGGTTGCTGGTGCAGGCCCTGCGGTTTTTGCACCAGCCCTACGACCGCTTGGCGGCCGCCACGTTGCTGCGTACCTACGCCGCCTATCGGCCCACGGCCGCGCTGCCGCCCGTCAGTTACCAATTGCCCGCAGATGCCCCCCCCGCTGCGTACCTGCGCCCGTGGCTACCCGCCGATTTTTTGGATCACTTGGCAGCGTGGGTCCGCCTGCCCCTCTACGAGGCGGGCGAACGCCTGGTGACCTGTTTCGAGCTGACCGAGCGCACCTCCGAGTGGGTATACGTACAGCAATTTCAGGACGAACTGCTCCGCTTCGGGCGCACCGAGTCGGCCGACCTGGGCGATTTTCTGACCTGGTGGGACGAGGAAGGACATAAGAAAAAGACCATCCGCGTGGCGGGGGGCCAGTCGGCCATCCAATTGCTGACCATCCACAAAGCCAAGGGGCTGGAATACAAGGTGGTCGTGATTCCGTTTGCGAACTGGGAACTGAATCACAAAGCCAACAAACAAATTCTCTGGGGGCGTACGACGGCGGCGCCCTTCAACGAGATAAGCCGCATGCCCCTGGCCTACAAAAGTGAACTGGCCAGTACGTATTACGCCCCCGAGTATTTGCAGGAGATGGTGTACGCCTACCTCGACAACCTCAACTTGCTGTACGTGGCCACCACGCGGGCCGTCGAGCAACTCCTCTTTTTTGCACCGTACGGACCCAAAACGGGCGAATCGCTAAAGCATGTAGGCGACCTGCTCTACCG
>DAIMZG010000287.1:0-2352 GCA_036734065.1 Catalimonadaceae bacterium | reverse complement strand
GCACCGCCCCGATGATGAGGTCGGCCGTTTGTACTTGCTCGCGGATGCTGTATTCGTTGGACATCATCGTCGTGACGTTGGCGGGCATCACGTCGTTGAGGTAGCGCAGGCGGGCTAGGCTAATGTCCATGAGCGTGACCTGGGCGCCCATGCCCGCGGCGATCTTGGCCGCGTTCATGCCCACCACGCCGCCGCCCATAATGAGCACGTGGGCGGGCCGTACGCCGGGCACACCGCCCAGCAGGATGCCCCGGCCCTTGAGGGGCTTTTCGAGGTACTTGGCGCCTTCCTGCACGGCCATGCGCCCGGCCACCTCCGACATGGGCACCAGCAAGGGCAGCGAGCGGTCGGCCTTCTCGACCGTTTCGTAGGCCAGGCAAATGCCCCGCTGCGCGATCATGGCGCGGGTCAACGGCTCCGACGAGGCAAAGTGAAAGTAGGTGAAGAGCAACTGATCTTCGCGGATGTGGGCGTATTCGGCTTCGATCGGCTCTTTGACTTTGACGATCATGTCGGCGCGGGCGTACACCTCGGCCAGGGAAGGCAGCAATTGTGCCCCCGCAGTGGTGTACTCCTCGTCAGTAAAACCGCTGCCCGCACCGGCCCCCGCCTGTACGTACACCGGGTGACCCAGTTTGTGAAATTCAGCTACCCCCGCCGGGGTCAGCCCGACGCGGTTCTCGTTGTTTTTGATTTCGGTAGGAACGCCGATGATCATCTTGAAGTAGGTTAGGGATGAAGGCATCAGTGGTGGATGCCGACGCAAAGATAGGAGATAAAAAGGCGGCTATCGCTAGCGGAAAGGCACGGCCGCATCGTCGCTGCGCAGCAAGGGCTGGCCCATGCGCTCGACTACTGCGGCCCGCAGTACCACGGGTACTTCGGCCTGGTGGCGGTCGTTGGTTTTGAGGCGCACCACTTCGGTTTTGCCGGGCCGGGTGGGCGTATAGTGCAACTTGAGGGTGCCCGTCTGGCCGGGGGCAATGGCGCTGCCGCTCAGCTCGTGGCGTACGCAGCGGCAGGCGCTCTCCACGCCCAGCAATTGCAACGGCTCGCGCCCTTCGTTTTTGAGGACGAACGTGGCCGTGGCCGTCTGGCCCGCTTCCAGGGTACCCAAGTCAATGGTATTACGATCAAGGTGCAAACGGGGCGAAGCGGCCATTTCGGCCTCAGAATAGCTGGGAGGCTGCTGCGTGACCTGCCCTTTGATGAACAACTGCTCGGTGGGCGTGGCCGCGTTGGAAGTCACACTGATGCTTTTGTGAAAGGCCCCCGGCCGTCCTTGGCTGCTGTAGGCCGCCGTGATTTTGCCTTTCTGACCCGGTAGCACGGGGTCTTTGGTCCAGGCCGGGGTGGTGCAGCCGCAAGAAGCTTTGACGCCGCTGATCACGATGGGCTGGTTGCCCGTGTTGGTGAAGACGAATTCGTGGGTAGCCGGGTCGCCCTCGCGAAGGGTGCCAAAATCGTGGGTTTTCTCGCCAAAGGTCATAACACCCTGGGCCTGTGCAGCCGTCAGGGTCAGGAGCCAAAGACCAAAAATCCGGAGGGGGGAGGATCGTGTCATGGATGTGAAGGTAAAGGACAGCGAAAATAAGAAAAAAGCCGAAGGGTGTGTCTGTATCGGCGACGAATCTTTGCCGAAGCCGCCATCCGGTACCACTGGGCTGACGGTGTCGATTCCTTCATAAAGGTGGTCACTATGAAAATTTAACATAGGGATAACATTGCGACGGAAATCGAACGGGTTGCGTGCATTACCTTTGCCAATAAGTGAAACGCGATTTTTCGAACTAAAATTTTATTTTTTCCTTATTTTTAAAATAAAGTGTTATTTATGAGGCAATTTGCTTGTATTCTAAATCAAGAAAACCGCTTCTAACAACCTTAATTTCTGGATCGTTATTGACGTGAAGGTGCACCTCGGCACCTTGCGCCTCTGATCCCGAAAGCCTGCTCCTTAATGAATAAACGTCTACTGCCAGTCTTTACACTTGCCATCTTTACTCTTGTGCTGGGCAGTGGCAGCCCAGCCCTGTTGCAAGCCCAACCTTCCTACGACGAGAAGGTCACCAGCGTCTCCAACATCGGCATGACGGTGAGCAACCTAGGCATCATCGGCAACTCGTTTCGCGGTAGCTTCGACGTGCTGGGCTTTCCCTCTATGGAATACCCGCGCGGCTCGGGCACCGAGCACATCTTCAACGGCGGCCTGTGGGTGGGCGCGCGCATCGGCGGGCAGATCGCCGTCAGCACCGGAGCCGTAGACGACCCCACCGGCTATTCGACCGGCAAGGGCGGTTTTGAGTTTTCGGCCGCCGTCGGTTCGCAACTCAACGAGCGCTCGTCGCTGGT
>DAIMZG010000286.1:0-2358 GCA_036734065.1 Catalimonadaceae bacterium | reverse complement strand
CAGGTCGCGCAGGGCGCTTTCGGCGTCGGCGAAGCGGTAGGCGTAGCCGCCCGCTGCGGCCTTGTGGTTCGAGACGCGGCTGCTGCCCAGCACCACGGTGGCCATCTCGCCCAGGGCGGCGCGAAGGGCAAAGACGGGCACGTGGGGCAACCACAGCGGCCGCCGCAGTGCCCGGGCGGCCAGGCGGATCAGTTCGGCATTGGTGACGGGCGCCGGGCCGACGGCGTTGTAAGCACCCTGCCACTGCGGGTCGCGCAGGGCGTGGACGAACAGGCCGCAGAGGTCTTCGAGGTGAATCCACGAAAGATACTGTCGGCCCGAGCCGAGCGGCGCGCCCAGCCCGAAGCGGATGGGCATCACCAGCCGGGGCAGGGCACCGCCCTCGCGGCTGAGCACCACACCGACGCGCAGCCTGACCACCCGGCAGTGGTCGTGAAACTGCTCGGCGGCGGCCTCCCAGTGGATGCACACCTCGGCCAGAAAATCGTCGCCGGGCGGGCTGGTTTCGTCTTGCAGCACGTCGCCCGTGTCGCCCCCGTAATAGCCCACCGCCGACGCCGACACCAGCGTCCGGATGTGGTGGTCGGTGGTCTGCAACTGGCGGAAGAGCAGGTTGGCCGTCTCGACGCGGCTGTCGAGCAGTTCGCGCTTGCGGGCGTCGGTCCAGCGCTGGTCGGCGATGCCCGCCCCGGCCAGGTGTACGAGGTGGTCGGCCGTGGCCAGGGCGTCGGGATCGAGGTAGCCCCGGGCCGGATCCCAGCGGAAAGTGCGGGTGGCGCCCCGGGGGTTGGCCCGGCGGCTCAGGTGAGTAACGGTATAGCCCTGGGCTTGCAGATGCTGGGTCAGGCGGGTACCCACCAGGCCCGAAGCCCCGGTGATCAGGACAGTTTCGCTCATGTGCGCAAAAGGGTATTGGGTTGATTATGTCTGCATACGCGGATTGAATCGTTGCGGCTGATCGGCGACAAGAAAATCAGCTTTCGGTTCTTTAACCGGACGTTTCCGGCACACCCTGTCCAACGAAAAGATTACCTGTAGAAACGCGACGCGGCGGCGACATGGCGATGCGTAGAGACGTAGCATGCTACGTCTCTACCACACATGCTACGTCTCTACTACGCATACGCTTTACATTACCCCCCCGGTCTTCCCAGAAAATTCCGTTATCAAAACGCGATGCCGATGCTCATGCCGGCCCGGGGCACGATGCCCCGGAGGTAGGGATTGGCCAACGGAATATGGAAAGTGTCACCATCGTAGTCGCTCAGCGGGATGATGAGGCCGCCGCCGCCGTAAACGCCTACGCTCAGGCGCGTACCGACGAGCGTGCTGACGCCAAAGACTGCTCCCAGCCCCCCGGCTTTGGCCGATAAGTTCTGGTCTGTAGACCGACCCTGGCCTGTCACAGGATCAAACATGAAGGTCGTGTAATTCTCTAGGCGGATCTGGCGGTAGAGCAAATAAGGCGCAAAGTACACGCCGTTGAGAGGCTCCCCATTGACGTAGAAGCGCGGTTGCAACTCGAGCTTCAGCCCTTGCATCACGTCGGCCTCGTCGTACACACTGGGCCGATCCGAGAGGTAGTAGCCCGCAGTGAACATCAGCGAAGCCATGGGGGCAATTCTTCGCTCGATGCTGGCCTCCAGCCCGCTGCCAAAGAAAGCGAAGGGCTGGAGCGACACGGCTGTTTGGTAGGCGGGGACATAGTCCAGGTCTTGTGCGTGCAATACGGACGTGCTCAGTACGAGCAGCGTCCACATCCAAAAAGTTTTCATGGCCAAGTGGTTTTCCGCGAAGATAGTCATTTGAAGACAGCCATCAGATGGGCCAGATGGGCTGTTGACCTACCGACGGAAGGGGGCACGCGGGCGTTGCTTTCTTAGCATTTGCCAGGTTGCGCATGCCCGCCCCAGACGATTACCCCGACCGGGGCGGGCAACAGCTTTGCAGGTCAGACCCACTGCCGTTCGGCCAGATATTCGATGATCTGCACGGCATTGGTGGCGGCACCTTTGCGGAGGTTGTCGGCCACGATCCAGAGGTTGAGGGTGCGCGGCTGGGTTTCGTCGCGACGTAGGCGGCCTACGAACACCTCGTCGCGGCCCTGGGCGTAGAGGGGCATGGGGTAGCGGTTGGCCTGCACATCGTCTTCGAGCAACACGCCGGGGGCCTGGCTCAGCAGCGCGCGTACTTCTTCAAGGTCAAATTCTTTTTCAAACTCCACGTTGACCGCTTCGGAGTGGCCGCCCATTACGGGAATGCGCACGGCCGTCGCGGTGACGGCAATCCGGTCGTCGCCCATGATTTTTTTGGTCTCGTGTACCATCTTCATCTCCTCTTTGGTGTAGCCATTTTCGA
>DAIMZG010000285.1:0-2364 GCA_036734065.1 Catalimonadaceae bacterium | reverse complement strand
CGGTCAGCAGCAAATCGGGCTGATGGCGCAACAGCCCTTCCTGGTCGAGGGGATACGTGATGACCTTGGGTTTGCGGGCGGCGGCGGCGGGATAATCGCAACGGTGGGTGACGGCCACAATGCGGGCCGTATCGGCCACGGCAAACAGCATTTCGGTCAGGGCTGGCGAAAGGGCCATCACGCGCGTGACGGGCTGCCGGAGGCGCACTTCCCGTCCCAAGTCATCCCGTAGTACGATCTGTTGTTGGGCTACCTGGTCAGGCGGCTCGCTGCACCCCAGACACAGCACCACGGCACAAAGGGCAACTAGTTTCAGAAAAAAAATATTCAATCCTTGGTGTTTGGTGGTGTATCGGTCAGCGCCCGCACCCGGGCCAACGGCAAGCCCAACCACTGGGCCACTTGTTCGGCCGAAAAACCCGCCGCCAGCATGGCCGAGGCACTTTCTTCCAGGCCACGCTCCCGGCCTTCTTCCAATCCGCGCTCCCGGCCTTCTTCCAACCCACGCTCCCGGCCTTCTTCCAACCCACGCTCCCGGCCTTCTTCCAGGCCACGCTCCCGGCCTTTTTCAATTCCTTTCAGGTAAAGGCCGTCGGTTTCGATGTCGTACGTGATGGGCATGGCGTCAATAATGGTTTGGGTGAATGCTTCTAATTTACGCAAGCGACTAAGTACCAGCAACTGCTTCAGGTATTTTCTCAAACGAATTTCTTCGTCGCAGAGTGCCTGCAAGCGGCTGATTACCTGCCGGACGATCGCAGCCGCCTCCTGGGGTGCATAGTCGCCCAAAATGGCCAGCAACAATTCTTCGGGCACTTCCGAAGCCAGCAGTTCGCGGGTGGAAAGTCGGCGCACATCGAGCAACTCGAAGCCCTCGATTACGGCTTCGGGGGGCAACTGCGTGGGCATTTGGCTGGCCGTGGCACCAAAATACAGCACAATTTGCCGGACGGGCAGTCGGTATTTACGTTGCAAAATGGCCTTGTATTCGGCCATCCGATAGACCATGTCGCGCTCCGACTGGGTCTGAAACTCCAGGTGCAACAAAAAAGGATCGCCGTCGGCCACGCGGGCAATGCGCAAAAAATCGGCCTCGCGCTCCAGCGTAGTCTGCAACTTGGCGGGCAGGGCCTCCGTGGCCACAATCCGGACACCCAGAAAACGCTCCGAGAGCTTCAGAAACAGCTCTTCGATGTTTTCTTTGATAACCTTGTCGTACGCGCCACTCATGTCATGCAACAGCCGCCTTAAGCACCTGCGCGGCGTGGTCGGCCGTCTTTACCTTTTCGATGACATGGGCGATGCGGCCCGTTTCGTCAATCAGGAAGGTCGTACGGGCCGTACCCATGTACTTGCGTCCGTACATACTTTTCTCTTGCCAGACGCCGTACTGCGCTACGATGGTCTTTTGCTCGTCGGCCACCAGGGTGAAGTTCAGGTCGTGATCCTGCACAAACTTTTGGTGCGAGGCCACGCTGTCAGTGCTAACGCCCACCACGCGGTAGCCCGCCGCCTGCAACGTGTCGCGGTGGTCGCGCAGGTTGCAGGCCTGCTTGGTGCAGCCGCTGGTGTTGTCTTTAGGATAGAAATAGAGGACGACTTTCTGGCCGCGCAGGTCGCTGAGCCGGACGGTTTGGCCGTGCTGGTCGGGCGCCGCAAAGTCGGGGGCCAGGTCGCCGGGTTGTAGGGTGAGGGACATGATAGAAGTAAGAATTGCGCAGAAATAAGGATCAAGCCCCAAAATTAAAGGGATTTCTCCTTCTCCGGCAACCTGATTGCCTGCTGCCAAACAGCCGAGTCACTGCTAAGGAGTCCGCACTTCGTGCGAAAGTCGGGCTAATTAAATGACAATTTATTAGCTTCGAAGCGCATTTGCCGTCATTCATTCGGTAAGTCACTACCTTTGTTGATCTATGTACGTTTGCCACAATTTCCAAATCGTCCGGGAAGACAAGTTGCCCCTACACGCAGACAACCGTGCTTTTGCCTACGGCGATGGCCTGTTCGAGACCATGATCGCCTACGGCGGCAAAGTGCGGTTCTTCGAACAGCACATCGCCCGCCTGATGGCCGGCCTCAAAGCATTGCGCATGCAACCTCCCGAAGACTTTTCCGAAACGTGGCTGCGGGTGTGCATCGCCAAGCTCATCGAGCGCAACCAACTCCGGCAGGCCCGGGCCGTGCGGCTTCGCTGGCAGATTGTGCGCCGCAGCGGCGGATTTTATACCCCCGTGCAGCACCATACCGACTTTTTTATCACGGCCACCGAAACCGCCCCCCCGGCCATCACCCCGCGCCGGCGGGTGCTATTTAGCGAAGAAGTGCACCTGATGTACTCGTCCGTTTCGCGGTTCAAAACCTGCA
>DAIMZG010000284.1:0-2376 GCA_036734065.1 Catalimonadaceae bacterium | reverse complement strand
CTGACCAAACAGCGGCAGCAGGTGCTCGACGGCCAGTCTGCCGATGTGGTCGAAATGGCGCTCCGGCGAGCACAAGAAGCTGCCCATCAGGAAGCCGAAGCCAGCACGAACACTTTGCAGAAGCTGAACAACGAGCGTACTGGCCAACAAAGCACCATCACAAATTGCGGTGAGCAAATGACCCAGCGAGAGGGAGACGAACGGACGGCCGCAGCGGAAATCGCCCACTGGCAATCCACTTTTGCCCAACGCTTCGGCCAGCCCCTCGCCGAAACGGAACTCCGGGCATTACTGGCGCATTCGGCCGAATGGCTCGATCAGGAACGCGCCGCCCGTGAAACCTTGCATGCTAACCTCACGGAATGCCGCGCCCGGCTCGCCGATCGGCAGAAGACCCTCGAAGAGCACCGCGCCCAGCGCCCTACCGATCAGTTGCCCGAGGCCCTGGCAGCAGCGTTGGAGGATACATCCAAAGGGAAAGAAGCCCTAGAACAGCAGCGCAGCGAGGGCCGTGCGCAACTCGAAAAACACCGAGACAACGCGCAAAATCATCAAAGTCTTCAAACCCAGATCACCGAAAAAGAAGTGCCCGCCCGGCAGTGGGGCCAACTCTCCGACCTGATTGGCTCGGCCGACGGCAAGCGGTTTCGGGTCTTGGCCCAAGGCTATACGCTCGACATCTTGCTGGGCTACGCCAACGAGCACCTGCGCACGCTGGCCAACCGCTACCGCCTCCGGCGCATTGCCGACTCGCTGGCCATGGAGGTGATGGACCGCGACATGGGCGACGGCGTGCGCTCCGTACACACCCTTTCGGGCGGCGAGTCGTTTTTGGTGTCGCTGGCCCTGGCCCTGGGGCTGGCTTCGCTGTCGTCGCAGCAAATGCCCGTCGAGTGTCTGTTTATTGATGAAGGCTTCGGCACCCTCGACCCCGAAACGCTCAACGTGGCCATGACGGCCCTGGGCCACTTGCAGAGCCAAGGGCGCCGGGTGGGCATCATCTCGCACGTACCCGAACTGGCCGCCCACGTCCGCGCGCGCATCGAGGTACGAGACCAGGCGGGCGGCCGCAGCACCATCCACGTTTGTTAACTACACTTCTGGAAATACCCAAAGGGCGTCGGGGGGCAGGGTGAGGCAGCCTGCGGTACCTACTCCGTGGCCCGTGCCCAGCACGAGCACTTGCAGCACCACCCCATCCGAAAGTCGGAGCCACAGGGCCGTGGTACTGCCCCCAAAAGCCACGCGCTCAACGACGGCCCGGGGCTGTCCGGCTGCCTCGGGTTCGAAACGAAGGGCTTCGGGCCGCACCAGCCCCAGCCGTTCGTCGGCCACGCCGGGCGCGACGTTGGGCCAATACTGCCGCCACGCACGCACCGGCAACAGGTTGGCTTCGCCCGTCAGTTGGACCACCAGCGGCGTGGCGGGCTGGGCGTAGAGCGTGCGCGGATCGGCCACCTGCACCACCGACCCTTCGGCCAGCACCCACACACGATCGGCCAGGGCCAGGGCATCGGCGGCGTCGTGGGTCACGAGCACAACGGTGGTGCCCTCGGCCCGCCAGATGTCCCGCAGGGCCACACCCAGCGCGCGCCGCCGGGGCGCATCCTGGTGACTAAACGGCTCGTCGAGCAGTAGCAGGGCCGGGCGGTCGGCCAGGGCACGGCTGAGGGCCACGCGCTGGCGCTCCCCCCCCGACAGAAAGCGGGGCCGCTGGTGCGCCAGGTCGGTCAGGTCGGTGAGGGCCAGCAGCTCGGCGGTGCGCGCCGCTTCGGCCTCCCGGTCCTGGCCGCGCAGCGGGTAGGCCACATTTTCGGCCACCGTCAGGTTGGGAAACAAATCGAAGTGCTGGGCCACCAGGCGCACGCCCGGCTCGCCAGCCACCAGCCGCTCGGCGGGGCCCCGGACGGACTGGCCACGCAGCCGAATCTGCCCTTCGTCGCGGTCTTCCAGCCCGGCCAGCAGGCGGAGCAGAGTCGTTTTGCCGCTACCACTCGGGCCGAGAACGGCCAGCACCTCACCCGCCGACACGGTCAGGGATACGCCTCGGAGGGCGGGTCGGTCTTCGTAGTGTTTATGCAGATGGGTTACTTCCAGAAAAGCCAAGGGCATAGAGTTGTTCAGCACCAAGAGGTCGCCCTGTTCTGCGCGCATCTTCCCTGCTGGTCTTCCCAAATTTGGCTATTTTTCCTCCCTAAACAACCTATCTTATGTTTCCACCACTTGCCCTAACCAACTACGGCATCTCGGACACCACGGGCTATTTGCCCGCCGAGCCACTGCCCGTTCCCACGGCCAACCCAGCCTGGCACCACCTGGCCGCCGACCTGCCCAAGCAACTGCTGACCGGATACTTTCGGCAGCGTGCCGAGGCAT
>DAIMZG010000283.1:0-2396 GCA_036734065.1 Catalimonadaceae bacterium | reverse complement strand
GGCCAGCCAAAGGGGCAACTGGCGCAGGCGCGTAAAAGGGAAAAACAGCGCGGCCCCCGTCAGGTTGAAAAACAGGTGCGCCAGGGCCACGGCCAGGGCGGCTTCCGAACGGAAAAGGGCCGCCAGCAAGGCCGTGAGCGTGGTACCCAGGTTGGCCCCGATCAGGTAAGAAAAAATGCGCGGCAGAGACACTTTGCCCGTGGCAGCCAGCGGCACCACCAGCGACGTCAGCAACGAACTGGAGTGCGCTAGGGCCGTTAGGCCCGTGCCCCACCCCACCGCCCGCAGGTGACTACCGAACACCGACCGCCGGAAAAGTCGCTTGTAAGGGCCCGTCAGCTCGTGGCGCACGGTGCTGGCCAGCATCTGCACCGCCACGTAGAGCAGTACCCCCGCGCCGCAAATGAGCAGCAGCGGGTGCACGGCGGGCAGCGCCCCCCACCGCGTAGGAAACACGAACGCGTCGAGCCCCGAAGACCAGATGCGCTCCAGGTCGAACACACGGTGAATCCAGGCAGCCGAAGTCCACGCGGCCCACGACAGCGCGCCCGTGGTCAGTTCGAGCGGTAACAATACGGCGGCCGTGAGTAGGTTGAAGAAATCGTGGGCCGTGGCGGCGGCCAGTGCCCGCCGAAACTCGGCCGGACGCGATACGTGCCCAATGGCCACGAGCGTGCTGGTAAACGTGGTGCCGATGTTGGCCCCCATCAGCATCGGAATCACCTGCGGGAGGTCGAGCGAGCCCACCCCTACCATGGCCACCATCAGCGCCGTGGAAGTCGAACTGCTCTGTAGTACGGCCGTCACCAACAGCCCTATGCAGAAGGCAATGGCCGGATTGGACGTGGCCGTCAACAACTCCTCGACAGCTTGCAGCTGCCAATGCTGAAAGGCGTAGCTGAGCACGTCAATGGCGACCCAGAAAAAAAACAAAGACAGACACACCCGCACGATGCGCCTTTTTCGGCGCGCGGCAGCTGTTTCAAGATCAGGCGGAGAGAATACAGACACGCTGTTTTGAGAAAAGAACCGCAAAGATAAGGACTCTCCCCAAACATTGATCGGCCGAAGCGGGCATTCGCCAAACTTAACAGTTTGTTAACATTGCCCTTTCTGCTACGCCAAATCCTTAGCGCGCATTCGCCAAACTTAACAATTTGTTAACATTGCCCTTTCTGCTAGGCCAATCCTTGCAGTTCGCTAAGCGCCAGCCAGGCCATCAGTCCCGACCCAATGGGCAGGGCCGCTTCGTCCACGTCGAAGGTGGGCGTGTGTACAGACGAGGTGATGCCCCTTTCGACGTTGCCCGTACCCAGTCGGTAGAAACAAGAAGGTGCGTGCTGGGTGAAGTAGGCAAAGTCTTCGGCGGCCATCCACAAGTCCAGGTCCACGATTTGCTCGGCCCCCATGTAGGCAACGGCCGCCTCGCGCAGCCGGGCCGTGAGCGGCTCGTCGTTGCGCAGAAAAGGATATCCCTTGCGAATTTCCAGCTCGCAGGTGCCGCCCATGCTTTCGACGAGGTGCTCGGCCAGGTGACGCAGCAGGTAGTGGGCCTCCTCGCGCCAGGCTTCGTCCATCGTTCGGAAGGTGCCTTCCATCCGCACCTCGTTGGGGATGACGTTGGTGGCGCCTTCGGCGATAAACCGCCCGATGGACAGCACGCTCGGCGTCTGGGGCCGGGCGCGGCGGCTAACCAGTTGCTGAAGGGCCACCACCAGGTGAGAAGCCATCAGCACCGGGTCGAGGTTGCGCTCGGGCATGGCCCCGTGCCCGCCCTTGCCGCGCACCGTAAAGTACAACTCGTCGGTGCTGGCCATGTACATGCCCGGCCGAAAGCCCACCTTGCCCGCCGGAATAAAGGGCATTACGTGCTGACCAATAACGGCCTGCGGCGCCGGGTTTTGCAGCACGCCCTCCTTGATCATGAGCGAGGCCCCGCCGGGGATGCGCTCTTCGCCGGGCTGGAAAATCAGTTTGATAGTGCCCTCAAACTCGGCCCGCAGTTCGTGCAGCACGCGGGCGGCCGTCAGCAGCGAGGCCGTGTGCACATCGTGGCCGCAGGCGTGCATTACGCCGGGGCGGGTGGATTTGTAGGGCACGTCGTTGGCCTCGGTGATGGGCAACGCGTCCATATCGGCCCGCAAGGCCACCGTACGGCCGGGGCCTTTACCGCCTTCAATGAGGGCCACCAGCCCCGTTTCGGCCATCGGTTGCGGATCTAGCCCGAAGTCGCGCAACTGCCCGGCCACGTAGGCGGCCGTTTCGTGTTCCTGAAAGGAGAGTTCGGGGTGGGCGTGCAGGTGGCGACGAATGGCCAATGTATCGGGCGCGTACGCTTGGACCCGTTCCTGAATTTTTTCTATCAATGCCATAGGCCCAAAATACGGAATCTGACG
>DAIMZG010000282.1:0-2418 GCA_036734065.1 Catalimonadaceae bacterium | reverse complement strand
ATGTTAGACAAAAATGGAATTGCCCGCCGGATTGCCCAGGAGTTGCAAGACGGCTTTTACGTTAATCTGGGCATCGGCATTCCCACGCTGGTGGCCAACTACATTCCCGACGGCATTGACGTGGTGCTGCAGTCGGAAAACGGCCTGCTCGGCATTGGCCCCTTTCCGACCGAAGACCAGGTGGACCCCGACCTGATCAACGCGGGCAAACAGACCATCACGATGCGCAAAGGCTCGGCCCTGTTCAGCTCGGCCGAGAGCTTTGCCATGATCCGCGGCGGCCACGTGGACATCACGATCCTGGGGGCCATGGAAGTGTCCGAAAACGGCGATGTATCCAACTGGAAAGTGCCCGGCAAGATGGTCAAGGGCATGGGCGGCGCCATGGATTTGGTGGCCTCGGCCAAGAACATCATCGTGGCCATGCAGCACCGCAGCCGCGACGGCGAGTCGAAGCTGCTGCCCGCCTGCACGCTGCCCATCACGGGCATTCGCTGCGTGCGCCGCGTGGTGACCGACCTGGCCGTGCTCGATATTGCTCCCGAGGGCGGATTCATCCTCCGCGAGCGGGCACCGGGCGTTTCGGTCGAGGAGATCCGGGCGGCTACGGCGGGCAAGTTGATCATAGAGGGCGAAATTCCGGAAATTAGTATCTGATCTGCCCCTATGCGCACCCGACTGAAGTCAGACCGACGTCAGTCGGGTGTTTTTTTTGGGTTATATTTACCGGGCAAGGGGGCAAAGTCTCGCCATTCTGAATCTCCATTTTTTCAATTAGCAGCGACTTTTATGAAACGAAAGTATTTTTCCGTGCTGCTTGCGCTCCTCGTGTGTGGCGCTTGCGACCGCAACAACCTCAATATCCTCTCGGTGAGCGACGACCTTCAGCTCGGGGCGCAGGTAGATGAGCAGATCCGGGCCGACCCCAACTTCGACATCCTCGACGAAGGGCAGTATCCGCAGGCCTACAATTACTTGCGGCAGCTTACGTCGCGGGTGCTGGCTTCGCAGGCTGTGGTGTACCGCAACGAGTTTGCCTGGCAGACCTACATCATCCGCGACGACAGCACGCTCAACGCCTTTTGCACGCCGGGCGGCTACATCTACGTCTATACCGGGTTGATCAAGTTTCTGGATACCGAAGACCAACTGGCTGGCGTGATGGGCCACGAAATTGCGCACGCCGACCTGCGGCACTCGTCGCGGCAGATCACCCGGCAGTACGGCTTCAATACGCTGATCAGCATCGTGACTGGGGGCGACACCAGCCGCCTAGCCGAGGTGGCCAGCGGCCTGATCAACCTGCGGTATAGCCGTGAGTTTGAGCGCGAAGCCGACGACCAGTCCGTGCGCTACTTGGCCGACACCGACTACCAGTGCGACGGCGCGGCGGGCTTTTTTCTCAAGCTCAACGAAGCGGGCAGCGGCGCGCAGTTGCCCGAGTTTCTCAGCACCCACCCCGATCCCGACAACCGCATTGAGGCCATCCGCAACAAAGCGCAGGAAATTAGCTGCGACGTAACGCCCCTTAACCCGCCCACCTATCAGGATTTTAAGAACAGCTTGCCCTGAGGGCGGCTGCACTACGGTTAATAATAGCCTGCCTCAGGCGCGGCTGCAACTCTTTTTGTTATGTCTGTAGGTACAATCAAGCCCGTGCGGGTGGCCTACGCCGACGTGATCGCCGACATCTTTGCCAATCCGGAAGATTATCAGGGAAATCGTTGCCTAGCGGAGGTAAGCGACGAAACTGAAAAACTGCCTTTTCCGAGATGGCACCCATCCATTGGGCCATTGCATTCAGTGACCGGGAAGGGGTGCCTACCCAGCAAAAGCGGGTCGCAAAGCCGGACTCTTCGCGCCGGTTGGTTGGGGGACAAAGCCGGGCCATCGGCGGGCGATTTGGGTCGAACAAAAGCGGCCGAACCGGGTTTTTGAGGAGGATAAAGTGAGCGAATAGGGGCCCGGTCTGACCAAGGACAGGAGACGGTCAGTATCCGAAGTGTCATCAAAATTTTTCCGGCATTGCCACCGCCCCCAAGATTCGGGTTAGCTTCGCAGTCCTGACCTTGCCCATGCACATCCTCATCCTCAACGGCCCCAACCTCAACTTGCTGGGCCGCCGCGAGCCGCACATTTACGGCACCACTTCCTTCGAAACCTACCTCGAAACCCTGGAGCGGCAGCACCCGGAGGTAACCCTCTCGTACCGACAGTCCAACCACGAAGGCGAACTAATCGAGGCGCTGCACCAGGCCGGCTTTCCTGCGGCCGGCCCGCCCGCCGACGGGGTCGTCCTCAATGCTGGCGGCTACACGCACACCTCCGTGGCCCTGGCCGATGCGGTGGCGGCCGTGCCCGTACCCGTCGTAGAAGTGCACATTTCCCATATCTTTGCCCGCGAAGCGTTCCGCCACC
>DAIMZG010000281.1:0-2419 GCA_036734065.1 Catalimonadaceae bacterium | reverse complement strand
CGTGGAGGTCACGGGCTTTGCCGACGCGGCCGAGGCCCTGACTTTTCTGGGTGCCGTCCGGCGGTTGCCCTACCGTTTGCCCGACCTGATCCTGCTCGACCTGCACATGCCCGTCACCAGTGGCTGGCAGTTTCTGCACGACCTACAGCCGTTGCGGGGCCAACTCGATAAAGACCCCATCGTGATCGTGCTGTCGGCCTCGGTCAACCCGGCCGACGAAGTCCGTACCCAGCAAATGGCGGGTGTGTCCGCTTTTTTCCATTTGCCCTTCTCTACTGATTTGTGGTCGGCCATCCGGCAAGCTTATCACCAGACGCGGTACCCGGCTCCCTTGCCCTAGGTCAGTCGAAAAATTGCCATTTCACCCCAAAAAAGAATACCCGGCGCAGCCCCGGATAAATCGGCGTGACGAAGTAGCCATCTTGCCCGAGCCCCTGGTTGATCTGCGTCATCTTCAAGAAAATGGTTGCCCGCCGAATGCCCAGGTTGGCGTAAATGTCGGCCCAGCCGTAATCGGCAAGAATAAAATCGTTCTGCAAGTGAAACTGGTTGAGTACGGGCATGTACCGATCACCAAAGTAAGCACTGCGGTACTTGAACTCAACCCCGGTCTGGAGGCGCAGGGCGCTGTCGAAGAGGTTGCGCATGTAGTAGAGTCGGCTGCGGCCCCAAAGCGGCGGCATTCGCAGCACGTCGGGGCCAAACGTATTGGTCTGGCGCGCCTCAAACTCGAGAAAGAAGGGTGCCAATTGCACGGAAGCTTCCAGCCCAAAAGCCACCGAGCCCACCACTTCGCTCGTTTGCTGCGGCTCGGCTTGCTCGTTCCAGAAGATGTGGTTTTGCAGCGTGAGTAGTTCGGCGTAGGGCGCTAGCCGGAATTTCCGGAACGGAAAGATGGCCTGCGCGAACGTACGATCCGCCACGGTGGCCTCGAAGTCGTTGATCCAGGTGAAGTGATTGCCGATGTAGGCCTGTTGCCAGAGGGTGGGAGAGTAGCGAAGGCGGCGCTGCTCGCCCCGTAGCCAACGGTGGCGTACCCGCCCCCGCAGTTCGTAGTCCGCGTTGAGACTGTATTGCAAATAGCCACTCACGGCGCTGCTGTCGTTGAGGAAATATTGCAGCGTGGCCCCGCCGTAGCTCTCGCCCGTCCAGGGGGTAAGGTTGACGAAGGGCGCCTCGCGGCGGAAGTCGCGCCGCAGAAAGAAGAGGCCGTACTGAAAGCCTTCAATCCGTCCTTTGATACCCATCGTGTTCTCCCACAATTGGTAGCGCTCGATGTGGTTGGTGGTGGGGGTGAAAGCAAGGCGGTTGGCGTAGAAGTCGAAGGCCCCTTCGCCGGGCGGTGGCGTAGGGTCGTTGTAGGACTGCCGCCGGGTCAGGCGCTCGAAGCGGTGGTAAAGTTGTATGCCCCCCTGACCGAGCAGCTTGTATTGCTGATAGAGGTACCACCGATTGCGCAGGTCGCGGGTACGGACGCCCGGCGGCAGGCGCACGTCTTCGAGGGCGTAGTCAAATAGGTCGTTAGGCCCTTCGCCTTCGCCGGGCAGGATGCCGCCCGTCTCGTCGAGGCGGTGGTTGAGGTAGCTGTAATTGAGCAGGACGGCGTAGCGCTTGTCCTGACTCTGGTACGAGCCGTAAAACTGGGTAGCAAAGTGATCGGCTTCGCGGTCGCGGGGCTGGGAAACGCCAATTTGTTTGTCGGAGGAGATGCGCTGGTATTCGAAACCGAAATTAAGTTGCGGCGTGACGTTCCAGCTCAGCCCGGCGCGGAGTATTTGCTGGCCCGTGCCCCCTTGCACGTAGTCGAGGTAGGAATAGGGCGAGCGCGTATTGTAGTAGCGCGTGCGGCGCGGGTCGTAGAAGAAGGGCGTGAGCGATTCCAGGCCAAGTTGTACACCGGGTTGGGTGGGCAACTGAAAAAAAAGTGGGTTGAGGGG
This sequence comes from Catalimonadaceae bacterium, assembly GCA_036734065.1. Lineage (GTDB taxonomy): Bacteria > Bacteroidota > Bacteroidia > Cytophagales > Flexibacteraceae > DAIMZG01. The sequence goes on along the minus strand of DAIMZG010000281.1, from coordinate 482 downwards.
CGTGCCCAGGTTGCCCAGGTCCTGATAGACAATCTCGCCGCGTTCGGTATAGTCGTAGCGATCGAAATGGACAATGCTCGTGTCGAGGGTGTAGAGCGTGTCCAGGCCGTTGAACAAGTCTTCTTCGAGGAAGTAGCGCGTGGTCTGCGGTCCGTACACCTGCTTGGTGGAGTCGTCGAGAATCTGTGCGCGGACGACCCCTGGCCACAGCAGCATTCCCCAAAGGCAGCAAACAAAGATGGAAAGACGCAAGGTAACGAGTGAGCTAAGGCCCAAAGATAGCAGATCGTCCGTTGGGGCCGATGGCCACGGCGCAATTGTCATGCCGCTCGTTGGGCGATGTTTGGGCCTAGCCACGTAGACAACGTATCTTTATCACGTCCCATTGTTTCCCCTTTCCGCATGGTTTCTCCTCCCTTGTCTACGGCCGTCAAAAATCGGCCGCGCACGCTCAACGCCTGGGCTTCGTACGACTGGGCCAA
>DAIMZG010000280.1:0-2435 GCA_036734065.1 Catalimonadaceae bacterium | reverse complement strand
CGTGAACCTGGCGGCCAACATCGGCGACGGCGACGACGCCACCCACACCAAAGGTCGGGGCAAGGCCGCGCCGCGCCCGGCCGTGCCGATCGGCTTTCCGCTGCGGCACCCGCCCTACGTGCTGCGCGACCGGGCCGCCGACGACCGCCACTTCGAACTGCTCTACCGCGGTACGCCCTGGCGACGATTCAAAAACGGCGTCAAGCGGCTGTTGCCCAAAGCCTTGCGGCGCGATCCGCCTTTGTTCAACCAATTGCCCGTACCTCGGGTCGCCGAATCTGCACCTCAACCCAACAAACTGCTGTCTTGACCTCCTTGTCTGTCAGTGCGCAACCTCTGGTATCGGTTATTTTGCCTACCTACAGGCGGCACCACTTTTTGCACGCCGCCCTGCAATCGGTCGTAGCGCAGCATTACGACCACTTCGAGTGCATCGTCGTCAACGACGACCCGGCCTCGGTAGCCAAGGTGGATGCCGTAGTTGCCCGTGTAGAGGACACCCGGATACGAGTGGTACACCACGAAGTGAACAAAAACCTGGCGGCTTCCCGCAATACTGGCATGGCCGTCGCGCGGGGCGAACTGTTTGCCTTTCTCGACGACGACGACACGTGGTTTCCCCAATACCTGAGCCGCCACGTACGCTGCCACCAGCAGCAGCCCGCCGCCGCCGTGGCCTATTCGGGGTATCTGCGCAAATGGGTGGACGACGCGCTGCCCGCCAAGGCCATTGCAGCCGCTCCCCCCCCGCCCCAACTATCCGAGCAGATGCTGCGCGGCGTATTTACCATCCACAGCGGCTCCATCGTCACGATGAAGGCCGGGGTCTTCAGGGCGGTTGGTGGTTTTGATCCGGCCATTCCCAATTTCGAGGATTGGGACTTGTGGTACCGCCTCAGCCTGCACTATCCCTTCGCCTGCATTCCCGAACCGCTCGTTGTGTACACCCAACACCTGGGCGATCGCGAATCGGCCAACGTCCACAAGCGCCTGCGTGGGCTGGAAAATGCCCGCAACAAATACGGGCACCTACCCGGCTTTGCCGAGTTCTACGAGCGTTACAAAGTCTTTGCCTACTACGGCGAAATCAAACGCTTCGCATTGCTGGGCAACCAGCGAGGCGCCCGGCAACTGCTGCAAGAATGTTTCTCCAATAACCGCATGTGGCAGGCCGACCGCTGGAAGATCGGGCTGAAAATGGCGGCTTTTTCCTTCGTAGGCAAGCCTACGTTTCGGGTGTTCAAGAGCTAAGCACCTCACTCGGGCGCCATAATCTCGAACTCGACGCGGCGGTTGGTGCGGCGGTCTTCTTCGGTGCGCTCGGGGCTTTTGAGGGGTCGCGTGTTGCCGTAGCCTTCGGCCTCGATGCGCTCGGGCGCCACGTCGCCGCTGGCAATGAGGTAGAGTTTGATGGCCTCGGCCCGGTCGCGCGAGAGGCGCAGGTTGCTCTCGGCATTGCCCACGCCGTCCGTGTGGCCCGAAATCCGTAGCCGAAAGCGGGGGTTATCCACCAAAAAGTTGAACATATTGTCGAGATCAAACTCCATCTCGCGCAAGATTTCCGAGCTGCCTCCCTCAAATTCGAGCGATGTAAACCGGATTTTCTTACTGCGGATGTTTTCCGTCTTTTTGGTCACTATCGTATCACCACGCAAGTAGAAGAGTTCTTCGATGCGGAAAAACTCGTCGCCCTGAATGATGAGCATGTAGTTGTTGTCGCGGATGAGGTCGAAGTCGAAAGAGCCGTCGGGCCGCAAAGCCTTGGGGGCAATCTCGATGCCCTGGTCCACGTCCACAATCGAGACGATGCCCGTAAAGGGCTTACCCGTGACCGAGTCGGTGAGCGTACCGCGAAAGCGGGTAGTCGCCAGCGGGTGCGCGCCCATCGGCAGCGGAAACGAGTAAAGATCCAGGTTTTGCAGGTCACTGCGCTCAGAACGGGCGTAGAAAATCTCTTTCGACTGCGCGTCAATGGCAAAATAGTATTCGCTGCCCTTGCCGTTGACCAGCGGCCCGATATTGATCGGCTCGCGCCAGAGGTTTTCCTTTTTGTAAGATTTGTAAATGTCGAAGTCTCCGAAGTTGACCAGGTGCCCATCGGAGCTAAAATAGAGCACGTTGTATTCGGGATGCACAAAAGGGCTCACTTCGTTGCCCCGGGTGTTGATGATAGGCCCCATGTTCTTGGCTTTGCTCCAATTGCCCCGGCTGTCGCGCACGGTGTAGTAGATGTCCGACAGCCCAAAGCCCCCCAGGCGGTCGGAGGCGAAGTAGAGCGTGTCGCCCGTAGGCGAAAGGGCCGGCTGCGAGTCCCAGGTGCTGCCGTTGACGTTGGGCCCCAGGTTGCGGACGTTGTCCCACTTGCCCGTCGGCAACAGGTCAGCCTGAAAAATATCGCAGTTGCCGTAGCAATCGGGGCAGTCGCAGCGGGCAAA
>DAIMZG010000279.1:0-2440 GCA_036734065.1 Catalimonadaceae bacterium | reverse complement strand
CGAAGCCCCGCTGGTGGCGGGCATCCGCGACTATTTTGTGGCCGACGACACGCTGCGCGACGTGGCCGTGCTAGGCCCCGACCGGGCCGCGGCCCGCCTCGAAGGCAGCAAGGATTTTGCCAAGCAATTTATGCAGCGGCACGGCATCCCGACGGCGGCCAGCCAGACGTTTACGGCTGATCAATTGTCGGCCGCCGAAGCCTACCTCCAAACCCTGACGCCCCCCTACGTGCTCAAGGCCGACGGGCTGGCGGCGGGCAAAGGGGTGGTAATTACGTCCGAACTGGCCGAGGCCGTCCGCGTGTTGCGGGCCATGCTGATAGGGCGTCAGTTTGGCCAGGCCAGCGCCCGGGTGGTGATCGAAACCTTCCTTGACGGTGTCGAGCTGTCGGTTTTTGTGCTGACCGACGGCCAGCACTACCACTTGCTGCCCGAGGCCAAAGATTACAAGCGCATCGGCGAAGGCGACCAAGGCCCCAACACGGGCGGGATGGGGGCCGTATCGCCTGTGCCCTTCGCCGACGCGGCTTTTTTGCAGAAAGTGACCGAGCGGGTGGTCGTGCCCACGCTCCGGGGCCTGCAAGCCGAGCAGATGGACTACCGGGGCTTCTTGTTTATCGGCCTGATGAAGGTGGGCGACGACCCCTACGTGATCGAATACAACGTGCGGATGGGCGACCCCGAAACGCAGGCCGTGCTGCCGCGCATCGCCACCGACCTGCTGCCCGCGTTGCACGCCGCTGCCCAGGGCCGCCTGACGCCGGGCACCTGGCCCACCGATCCGCGCACGGCCGTGACGGTGGTGCTGGCCGCCGGGGGCTATCCCGGTGCCTACGAAAAGGGCTACGCCATCGCGGGCCTAGACGCGCTACCTACCGATGTGCTGGCCTTTCATGCCGGCACGCGGGCGACCCCCGAGGGGATTGCCACCGACGGCGGGCGGGTGCTAGCCCTCACGGCCCTGGCCGACGTGCCCGCCGCTGCCCGGGCAGCGGCCCGCCGCGCGGCCGAGGGGGTCACGTGGTCGGAGCGGTATTTCCGCCGTGACATTGGGCAGGACGTACTGGGCGGGGCAGAATAGCGCAAATTGCTATCTTTGGGCAAAGTGGCGGCCGCCCGACCGAACGGATAGGCAGTGCCGCCGCTGCCGATTTTTCTCCCAGTCCCGCCTTACACCGTCGGGGCTGTCGCTATAAATTCAATGTTATGGGATGCACAACGTGTCGTTCGAAAACGACCGACGGACAGCCCACCGGCTGTCGCAATAATGGAGCCTGCCAGACGGGTGGTTGTAACAAAATGAACGTGTTCGACTGGCTGAGCCACATGGCCCTGCCCGGTGACGGCTATACTTTCGACATTGTCGAAATACGATTTAAGGGCGGGCGGAAGGATTTCTTCCGGAACGAAAACCGCCTCGACCTTACTACTGGCGATGCCGTGGTGGTAGAAGTGCCCAACGGCTATCACATTGGCTACGTCTCGTTGCAGGGCGAGCTGGTGCGGCTGCAGATGCTCAAAAAAAGTGTGCGCGAAAAGGGCGATCACATCCGTAAAATTCACCGCCTGGCCTCGGTGGCCGAGTTGGATAAATACGCCGAAGCCGCCAACCGCGAAAACCCCACGCTCTACCGCACGCGGGAAGTAATTCAGCAGATGAAGCTGAAAATGAAGCTTTCCGATGTCGAGTATCAAGCGGACAACACAAAGGCTACTTTCTACTATTCCGCCGAAGAGCGGGTAGATTTTCGCCAACTGATCAAGTCGCTGGCGGGTGAGTTTCGTATCCGGATTGAGATGCGGCAGATCAGCCTGCGGCAAGAGGCTGGCCGTATTGGGGGCTTGGGGGTGTGCGGACGCGAGCTGTGCTGCGCTACTTGGCTGTCCGAGTTCAAGAGTGTTTCGACGGCGGCGGCTCGCTACCAAAATCTCTCGCTCAACCCGACCAAACTCTCGGGTCAGTGCGGACGCCTCAAATGCTGTCTCAACTACGAGCTTGATACCTACATGGAAGCCCTGCGCGACATTCCGACCGTGGAGCGTCCGCTGCGGACAGAAGGCGGCGATGCCTTTTTGCAGAAAACCGACATTTTCCGCAAGATCATGTGGTTCTGCTACCGGGGCGAAACCAACTGGTATCCCCTCCCGGCCGAACAAGTGCTCGAGATCCAGCAACTCAACCGGGCCGGACAAAAGGCCCCCGCCCTGCGACTGACCCCCGTGGCGGACGAAGACAAGGAGCCGGATTTTCTGCCCACGGCGGCCGTTGACCTGGAAATGATGGACCAGAAGTTCCGGGATAAAAACAAGGTGAAGAAAAAGCGAACCAAAAAACGCAGTGGTAAAAGCAAGTCGGCCGTTGGCCAGGAAAAAAAGCCGGGCGCACCGCGTGCCAAAGGCGATCAGAAACCTTAGTATCGGCCTGGCGCTGCTCGGCGGG
>DAIMZG010000278.1:0-2446 GCA_036734065.1 Catalimonadaceae bacterium | reverse complement strand
GCCGCAACTCCAGCAGTTGGGCGTCGTGAAAAAGTTGCACCTGGGCTTGGGTGCGGAACGTCTGCTCGGAGAGGGCCGGAAAACAAAGTTGCAGTACGTTGTCGGTGAAGCGGCAGATGGCCGAGCGGGGAATAATCCCCTTAGTATCGCGGTGCGACTGGTGGAGCGTTTCGATGAATGAGCGGGCCATGCGGAAGGCGTAGAAAATGTGAGAAGCCCAAAATAAAGCCGCCGGGCAACGTGTGCAACCCGGCGGCTGAGCCAATCAGCGTACGACCCAACTGGACGACTGGGTGTAGGCGCTCGTCCGGAAGGTGACCCGGTACAGCCCCGGCCGCAGTTGCCGGCCGGGATAGATGGTGACGTCTCCCGGAAAATGGCCTTCTGCCACGCGCTGGGAGAGCACAACGGCCCCCTGGGCATTGACTATTTCGACGGTTATCGCCTCGCGCAGCGACGCAGAGGCCCGCACCGAGAGCTGGTGCCCGTTGCCCGGATTCGGATAGCAGGTAAAGACCGTAGCGGGCTGATGACTCTCCAGACGCAAAGTGTGAGATACCGTCGTGGTTCCATCAAAGTCGGTCTGGCGTAGGCGATAGTAGTGCGTACCTCGCACTAGTTCATCCGTGTAAGTATATCGCATCACTTGGTGCGTATTCCCCGCCCCGACTACGTGGCCAATGGCTTCGAACTGCCGACCGTCGGCCGAGCGCTCGACGGTAAAGAAATCATTGTTGATTTCGGTGGCCGTTTCCCAGCGCAGTTCGACTCCCGTGGCTTGTGCTTGGCCCGAAAAGTGCGTCAGCGTAATGGGCAGCACGTCTTCGGGGGCGGGTTCGAAAATCTGGCTGATGGAAAAGCTTTGCAGATAAGCGCCTTCGCAAACCCCGTCCATTTGCTGACCTACGAACACATCGTCGTTGGTCCAGACCAGTGCCCCCGGCGCGGTGGTGTCACTCCAGATCACTTGATCATCCACGATCACCTTGGCGACGCCGCTCCAGGCTTCGTAGCGGAAGGTTGCGTCCGAAAAGCGGTCTGAAGCGAGCAAAAACCGGGTATTCTGGTTGACCCGTACGGCTCCATTCTCGGTCAATACCTGATAGTCTATCCGCAGTTGATTGCCCTGTATGTAGAAGCGAAACGAATTGCCCCGTCGGAAAAACGTGGCGCCGTTTTCGTACCTCCGAAAGCGAAAGGTCATCTCTACGCTCGGCACGTTGAAAGAGCTTCCCGGCAGCCGCAAGTCCATACCCGCATTGGGGTTGCACCCCCGCAGGTGCAGCACGCCCTCGGAGTTTGTAGCCACACTGGCGCTGAAGGAGGTGGCCGCCGGGCCCAGTACGCGTTTGGTATTCAGGTCAGTGGTGCGGGTGCCGCTAAAGTCAAATTGACTAATGGTAATCTGACTGTAGGCTTGCAGGCCGATAAGAATATAACAAAGTGTAAATAGTTTTTTCATGAACTTACATCTGAAAGAGGGAATAATTCCTTTGAATGGTACAAATGTAAGGATTCAAACGATTGATTGAAAATAATTCTATAAAAAACTCTCAAATGGGCCTATAATCGCAATTATGAACGCATAAAATTATTTTTGGTCATTATTTGGGAGTAATAAAGATGTATTTTTTTGCAAAGTGTGTCACGTTACGAAACGTGCGCGCACTTTTTGGGCCCGCACTGGGGCAGAATTGCGCAAAAACCCGTAAGCTAGGCCCACGAACCTTACTTGTTGGCCATGATCCATACCCTCGACTTGCATTTTCTGGAGCACCGCGATACCATCGCGGCCTTCTTGCTCATCACCGACGCAGGCCCCGTTCTGATCGAAACGGGCCCCCACAGCACTTTCAAGGCCCTAGAAGCCGCCCTGCGGCCGCACGGCTACGCGCCTGCCGATATCGGCCACGTGCTGCTGACGCACATTCACCTCGACCACGCCGGAGCGGCCTGGGCGCTGGCCGAGCAGGGTGCCAAAATCTACGTGCATCCCTTCGGAGAAACCCACCTAAGCGACCCCTCCAAGCTGATGGACTCGGCCCGGCGCATTTATCAGAATGAGATGGATCGCCTTTGGGGCGACATGCGGGCCATTGCGCCGGCACAGTTGCAGACCGTAGCGCACGGCCAGACGCTGTCGTTTGGCAGCACCGACGTCCGGGCTTGGCACACGCCCGGCCACGCCGTGCACCACGTGGCCTGGCAAGTAGGCGAGGCGCTCTTTTCGGGCGACGTGGCCGGAGTGCGCATCGGCAAAGGGCCGGTGGTGCCGCCCTGCCCACCGCCCGACATCCACATCGAAGATTGGCAAAACTCGCTGCGGCTGATCCGGGAGTTGGGCGTACGGACGCTCTACCTGACGCACTACGGCCCCGAAACGGAAGTAATCGCCCACCTCGACGAACTCGAAGCGCGCTTGCTGGGCTGGGCCGAATGGATGCGC
>DAIMZG010000277.1:0-2449 GCA_036734065.1 Catalimonadaceae bacterium | reverse complement strand
GAGTGGGAAGACGAGGCCGCCCGCCGGGGCCTTTCAAACGTCAAGAAGTCGGGGTATGCCCTTGATTTCATGGTCAACGAGAAAGCCAAGGCACTCTTCGTCGAGAATGGCATTTTCACCGAGCGCGAATTGGAGGCTCGCTACGAAATCCAACTCGAAGCCTATATCAAAAAGCTCAATATTGAGTCGGTGATACTGGGCGATCTGGCCTCTAACCACATCGTGCCGACGGCGGTCAACTATCAAAATCGCCTGATTACCAATGCGCAGGGCCTCAAGTCATTGGGCATTACCGATACCTGCTTCGACTCGACGGTAGCCAGCATCCGCGAAATTTCGCAGCACGTAGCCGACATTCGTCGCCTGACCAAAGCGATGCACGATGCCCGCGAGGAAGCGCACGCTTGCAGCAGTTCGGCCGAATGCGCCAAGGCCTTTGCCGACAAAGTCACCCCTTTCTTTGGCGAAATCCGCAGCCACGTGGATGCCCTCGAAATGTTGGTGGACGACGAAGAGTGGCCCATGGTCAAGTACCGCGAATTGCTCTTTATGCGCTAATGACGCCACAGGCCAAATGGCCACCCTCTACGAAAGACCCCTCCCGGCCGGGCGGGGTCTTTTTTTGCATCCCGGGTTAGGCGTGCATTGCCTAACTTGCCCACCATGCGCCGCTATTCCGTCATCGTGCCCGTGTACAACCGTCCCGACGAAGTGGACGAACTGCTGGCCAGCCTCGCCCAGCAGACCCTTTTGCCCTACGAGGTCATCTTGGTCGAGGATGGCTCCAGCCGCCCCTGCCGCGCGGTGGCCGAGCGCTACGCCGACCGCCTGCGCATCCGGTACTTCTGCAAGGAAAATTCGGGACAGGGCTTCAGCCGCAACTTCGGCTACGCCCGGGCCGAGGGCGATTTCTTCGTTGTCTTCGACTCGGACTGCCTGGTGCCGCCACACTACTTTGCCGCCGTCGAGGCCCACTTGCAAGCCCACCCGCTCGACGCCTACGGCGGCCCCGACCGCGCCCACCCCAGCTTTACGCCTGTTCAGAAAGCCATCAGCTACGCCATGACCTCGCCCTTCACGACGGGGGGCATCCGGGGCAATCGCCGCCATTTGGGGCCGTTTCATCCGCGCAGCTTCAACATGGGCATTTCCCGCGCCGTGTTCGAGGCCACGGCAGGCTACCGCCTCACGCGCATGGGCGAGGACATCGAGTTTAGCATCCGCATCATCGCGCAGGGCTTCCGGACGGGGCTGATTCCCGACGCCTACGTCTATCACAAGCGGCGCACCAGCCTGGGGCAGTTCTATCGGCAGTTGCACTTCTTTGGACGGGGCCGGATCAATATCCACCGGCATTTTCCGACCGAACTCAAGCCCGTACACACTTTTCCGGCGCTGTTCGTGCTGGGCGCGGCGGGCTGGGGACTGGTCGCGCCCTTCAGCCGTCCGCTGCGGGTGCTGGGGGCAAGCACGTACGGCGCGTACTTTCTGCTCGTCGGGCTAGACAGCCTGCGCCAAACGCGCAGCCTGCGGGTGGCGGGGCTGAGCGTGGCCGCCGCCGCCGTGCAACTGACGGCCTACGGCATCGGCTTTCTGACCGAGTTAGGGCGGCGCTTGCGCGAAAAAAAACTTCCGGCTGCGGGGCAACCGGAAGTTATTTCGAAGGAGTGATTTTGGAGGAAGTCATAGCTAGACTCACACCAATGGCAGCGTTCATCAATACGGCTCAGGCCACCAATGCCTGAAAGAAACGCCGCAGCCAACTGTCGGCTGCCCGCTGGGCAAAGCGGTGGCGGAAGTCGCCTACGGTGCCCACCGTGTGGTCGTAAATCGTGGTTTGGGGGGTGATTTCGCCCGCCAGCACCAGGCTTTTGGCTTTCAGAAAGGGGGCCGTCCGGATGCTGGTTTCGTGTTGATAATGAATGCGACCGCGGTCGAGCATCTGGCCCCGCACCTGGCTTTCGATCTTCTCGATCAGCCGAGCCGAATGGTCAATGGCGCAGCCGCTGACGGCGTTGTACTGTTCGTCCACGGCCAATAGTAAAAAGCGATTCCGCTCGATGGCCACCGCCGCGCGCAACGGTTGCTGGTGGGCCGCCCAATTGTCCGCAAAGGTCTCCATTTGTTCTTTGACAGATGCCGCTTCGGCGGGCGCAAGGTCGTGATCAAGGGCGTACACCCAGAGGCGGGCCGTGTCGGGCATTTGGTCGAAGGGAATCAGCATAGGATTAGTTGGCTTTCAAGGTCTTTTCTAGTTAAAAGCCTGTGGAATAAGCTTTTGGCTAACTTAAGAAGGCTGAGGGGAAATAAAAAACGGCCGCAAAGTATCACCGTAAGGTCAGCTACTTTGCGGCGCGTACGTATTCAAAACGTTGCCTTTACAACCCCTCCGATTGCGCGATTAGTTCGGCGATATCGAGTACCTGCACGTCGTGTTCGCGGTTTTGGT
>DAIMZG010000276.1:0-2468 GCA_036734065.1 Catalimonadaceae bacterium | reverse complement strand
CACCACGCCCGCAACTACGAATACCTCGACAAAAACCACGGTGGTATCCTCATCCTCTGGGACAAACTGTTTGGCACTTACCAAGGCCATGAGCCGGGCGTCAAGCCGGAATTTGGCGTGCTCAGCCAACCCAACTCGCGCAACCCACTGGTGATCGTCTCGCACGAATACGTCAACATCTGGCGCGACGTACGCCAGGCTCCCGACTGGAAGTCACGCTTGCGCTACATTTTTGGTGCGCCCGGGTGGCGGCACGATGGTCCCCTCACGACGGCCAAAGTGCTGACGGCCCAGGCCAGGGCCAACAAACTGGCCTCCCCCGTGCCCGTCGCCGCCCCGCAGCGCGCCAATGCCTGATCGGGCGTCCGGCAGCCGCCCCGTCCTCTGCTAGGCGCACTTTGTGCAGTTGGCGGGCGGTGCTTCGTATCGTACCTTTGCCGGGCCGGAGCAAAACCTCTGGCCTTCGGCTTTGTTACTAGTGTGCGCGCGGAGCGCGGTGCTTGTCTGCTGGTGGACGTGCCTCCCTCCGCCCCTTTTAATTTCGTTATGATCAACACGGATATATGCATTATCGGCGCGGGCCCCGTGGGCCTGTTTGCCGTATTCGAAGCGGGTCTGCTCAAGATGCGCTGCCACCTCATTGATGCCCTTCCCCAAATTGGGGGGCAACTCTCCGAAATCTATCCCAAAAAGCCCATCTACGACATCCCCGGCTACCCGACCGTGCTGGCGCAAGAACTGGTAGAGAACCTGCGCAAGCAGATTGAGCCCTTTCACCCTACCTTCACCCTCGGCGAGCGCGTAGAGTCGTTCGAGCGCCAAGCCGATGAGTCATTTGTGATCGCCACTTCGGGCGGTACGGAAGTACACTGCAAGGCGGTCGTGATTGCGGGCGGTCTGGGTTGCTTCGAGCCACGCAAGCCCGAGGTACCCAACCTGGAGCGCTTCGAAGGCCGGGGCATCACCTACATGGTGCTTAACCCCGAGAAGTTCCGCGACCAGCGCCTGGTGCTGGCGGGTGGGGGCGACTCGGCCCTCGACTGGACCATTTTTCTGGCCGATGTGGCCAAAGAACTCACCCTCGTGCATCGGGGCGGCTCGTTTCGCGGGGCGCCCGATTCGGCCGAGAAGGTGCAACACCTGGCCGATGCGGGTAAGATCCGGCTGGTGCTCAACAGCCAAATCGTAGCTGTAGAAGGCACCGATCGGCTCGAATCGGTCAAGCTGATGGGTAAAGAAGGCGACACCCATACCCTCGAAACTGACTATCTGATCCCGCTCTTTGGCCTGAGTCCCAAACTTGGTCCGCTCGAAAACTGGGGATTGAACCTGGACCGGAGCGCCATCACGGTGGATACCTTTGATTACTCGACCAACGTGCCGGGCATTTTTGCCATTGGCGACATCAATACTTACCCCGGCAAGCTCAAACTCATCCTTTGCGGCTTTCACGAAGCGGCCCTCATGGCCCAAAGCGCCTTCCGTCTTGTCAATCCCGACAAGAAGATCAGCTTCAAGTACACGACCGTCAACGGCGTGCAAGGCTTCTGAGCATGGACGACCTGATTACGATCTACGTGCTGCGACCCGACGGGTCGCAGCACGCCATCGAAGTCCCCACCGACATGACGCTCAACTTGATGGAAGTGCTCAAGGCGTCGGACTATCCCATTCTGGCTACTTGTGGCGGCATGGCCCTGTGCGCCACGTGCCACGTGCAGGTTTTGTCGGGAGCCGATCAACTCAACTCGCCCGAAGACCAGGAAATCGGGATGCTCGACAACCTCCCCAACGGCACGGACGAAAGTCGGCTCTCGTGTCAGATACCCATCCGGCCCTCTTTGCACGGGCTGACGCTGCGCGTGCTGGGCGAAGATCAGTAGCCTGGTTCGGCCAAGTGGCCGCCGATCTGGTGTACAGAAGGCCTTTTTCGTACACCATGCCAGGGGAAGGGCTAGTCTTTTTCGGTGCTGAACTTACACCCGCTCAACTGCTTTTTGTCCGTCTGCACGTGAAAATCTGTTTAACGCCTACACAAAACGGCTTTGTAACACTGATTGCTTTTCGTTCGGTGTTGCACAAAACTCGGTGAATACCATCTTTCTTGCGACAAATCAAAAATCAAAAAATTCTATTCAGATCGTAAGACTGGCCACAGGTAAAGCGCCTCTAACTTACCTTAACGCGTTGCGCACTCTTCGATCCCGTAATTTTGTGATCAACGAAATGCCTGATTGTTAGGCATTTCAAAGCTTTATCACAAAATTATATGAAGGCCTTTTTACACAGCTTAACTATTTTCTGGTTGGCTCTTTCCGCCGGATATGCTGCACCCCGCACTTGGTACAGCTACCAATCAGGTCTATGGAACGATCCCAACACCTGGACGCTCGACGGGGGCAATACGCCCCTACTGCTCAACCCGGGCAACGAGATTCCGGCCCCTACCGACCTGGTGCACATCACCA
>DAIMZG010000275.1:0-2470 GCA_036734065.1 Catalimonadaceae bacterium | reverse complement strand
CCGCCGGGGTCAGGGTGCGGTAAAGAATAGCGGCCAGTTCGGGCTCCATCCGGAAAGGATGGCCGTAGGGCACCTCGAGCCGCAGGTGCACGCGCTGGCCCCGGTAGCGGGCCCCTTCGCGAAAAATGGGCCGATCGCCAAATACCAGACCCGAGTCGGCAAGTGTCACGGCGTAGGCCACCATCGCGGCAAACTGATCGCTTTCGTCGGCGTCGCGCCCGTAAGTGCTCACCGTCTGCGTCAGCCGCAGGCCCTCGCCGGCGTGGCCCACCAACGTAAGGCGCACCTGATCGTAGTCGTGGTCGCGCTGCGATCGTCCGCCACGCCGCGCGGCCTGCAACTGAAAAAGGCTTTCTTGTGCCGTTATCGGATAGCTGGCCACTTCAACTTGGCCGTCGTAGCGTTCCCATTGGCCGCTGAAGGCCAGTAGCTGAATTGCCAGGGCGGCAAAGCTCACTAACCATAAGCCCAGCATCGTCAGCCGGACGGCCGTGTTGGTCACGCTCCGGAGGGCGATGAGGCGCACCCCACCCAGCCCGAGGGCCAGCAACGGAATGCCCACAAAGCCGAGCAAGGCCACCACCCGACCGGGCGTCAGGTCGGCCCGCAACAGTTCAAGGGGGAAATCGTCCACCCGCACGGCCCCCGCCGGCAGCCAATCGTACACGCCCGAAACCACCAGCACCAGGCCTAACAACACGACAAAGGCCAGCAGCACCAGCGTCCCGCCTACGAGCACCCGCAGGGCTTCGCCCAGAAAAACCAGCAGCGGCGAAAGGCCCCGAAACACGGCTGCCACCAGCCGAAAGGGAAAAAGCAGAATTTTGACAAAGACACTTTCCTCCTTCTGGTCTTCTACATTGAGCGATTTTTTAACGTTGGCCTCAATGTTAGCCAACGTTACCGACTCCCCCCGCATGCGCATTTCGTCGGTGGTGGTTTTGGCTTCGGGCGTAATCACCCACAGCACGACGTACAACAATAGCCCAGCACCTCCCAGAAAAAGGCTCAGGATGAATAGCACCCGGATAGCCAGCACCTCCACGCCAAAGTAGGCGGCCAGGCCCGCCGCCACCCCCCCAATGGCGCGGTGCTTCTGGCTGCGGTAAAACTTGCGCGGGGCGGCTTCGGTCGGCCTGACCGGGACACGGTTGGGGCTGCCCACGGGCAGCAAGACCCAGAGCAGCACGTAGGCCAATACCGTCGGGACGCTAAGCGAACCGGGCAGGATGAACAAATCGAGGAAGGAGGCCACAAAGAGCAGGCGCACCCAGATGGGGTCGGTGCGGAAATAGTGGGCAATGCCCGCCGCTACGCCCCCGATCAGGCGGCTGTTGGGATCGCGAAAGAGGCGCCGGGGCGGGGCGTCCTCGGTGTTGCCCGATCCGGACGAACCCGCATCAGACTGGTTTTGTGTGCCCGCGTCGGCCCCATCGGCGGCAAACCCTTCCCGGACGTCGAAGCCGTCTTCCATGGCCTCAAAATCGCTGACGGCGCCCATGGTGGCCGTCAGATGCGCCACGTCTTGGGCTGTTACCACCTGGCGGCTGGTACCCAGCCGACGCACAAAAATTTCGGCCATCCGACTCTCGATGTCGGCCACTATCTCGCCGCTGTCCTCGAAGCGGGCAAAGTAGCGCTGCACCGAATCGAGGTAGGCCCGCAGGGTTTCGTAGGCGTCTTCTTCGATGTGAAACACCTGACCGCTGATGTTAATCGTGACTGTTTTCTTCATGATGAGTGCCGTTTTGACGTTGGAGAATGATCTTGTCGGTAGAGGTGACCAGTTCGCGCCAGGTCTGGTCGAGTTCTTGCAAAAAGGCGCGGCCTTTGTCGGTGAGCAGGTAGTATTTGCGCGGTGGCCCCGTGGCCGATTCCACCCACTTGTAGGTGACCAGTTCGGCGTTTTTGAGGCGGGTGAGCAAAGGATAGAGCGTGCCCTCGACGACCATCATCTTGGCGGCGGTCAATTCTTCGAGCATGTCGGAGGCGTACACCTCACCCCGGGCGATGATGTGCAGGATGCAATACTCGAGAATGCCCTTGCGCATCTGCACCGCCGTGTTTTCTAGTTTCATGCGGGCTTTCTTTTGGTGATGAAACAAAGGTAAAAGCAGGTACTTTGTTTTGCAAGGTACTAATATAAAAAAGCTACCTGGTGAGGATAAAGGGTTTCGGCAGCGGACAGATGGCTTCGGGAGCGAGCCAATTTGTAAGTTTGGGTATGGATCAAACTTCTCTCTCCATCGAAACCCTCCTGGATTGCCTGCGCCACTACGAAATTGAGGTGTTGGCCACGCAGGGGCAGACCGTGCGCGTAGCCAAAGGCTACGAAATTGAGGTAGAGGCCAACGGCCTCTACAAACTGCTTTCGGAAGGCAGCGTCGTGGCCCCCTTCGATGACCTCGACGAATTGTGCCGATTTATTTTGGCGTATTGAGGTCGGCCGACCGAATTGAGGCGCGATGGC
>DAIMZG010000274.1:0-2476 GCA_036734065.1 Catalimonadaceae bacterium | reverse complement strand
CCACCTGCAAGCCACGGGAGGCGTTCTGGATAAGGGTGTGGCGCAACACGTTGCCCCGACTGGTGCCCAGCAGCACGATGCTCTCCCACTGACCGGGGGCGTTGCGCCGCCCGCCGTCGGTACGGATGCTCGAGAAAGTCACGGGCGCCTCGGCCGTGCCCTCACCAATGAGGGTGCCCGCTACGATGAGTACTGCCCCCGGCGCGGCCAGCACGCGCGTGCCGGGGGCCAGCGTCAGCCGACAGTTCGTATCTACGAGCGTAACGCCAAACAGCACGTAGGGCTTGCCAACCGTCCATTGCGCGTCGCAGGGCAGGATCGTGTCGCGCAGGTAGAAGGCATCCTGCCCGAAGGCCACCACCGCCGGGTTGCGCGCCTCCACGCCTCGCCCCTCCACATCGAACAAGATGCGGTCGGTAATCAGAAAGGTCGAGTCGGTGAGGTTATTGGGGTCGAGGCGGGCGTCCACGATCACCAATAGGCTGTCTTGTCCGCGCAGCACCAGGTCGCGCACGCTCGCCCCTGTTCGTCCATTGACGATAAGCGAAAAAGGCGAGGCCGGGTCTTCCATTCGCACTTCGCGCAACCGAACGGCATTGGTGTTGGGATTGAACACGCGCAGCCGCCGCGTGGCCGAACGCAAATCGGTGAGCAGCGTATCGAAGAAAACCGTATCGGCCGAGAAAGTCAGTGGTTGTGCGGGGGCGTCGGTGAGCACCTCGTCGGGCGGTGTGCAGCGGCTCAGCATTGCCAGCGAAATTATCAATCCGATCAGGATGCGCACGGTAAAACTATTTGAGCGTAGAACGACCCGAAGGTCCAAACATTGCCGATCAGACCCCGCTGCCTTCCTGCAGCTTCTCGGTGTTGTCGGCCATGCGCAGTTGGGTCAAAAATTCTTCAATATCACCCCCTACCACGTTGGACAGGTTATAGATCGTCAGCCCGATGCGGTGGTCAGTCACGCGCCCCTGCGGATAGTTGTAGGTACGGATCTTGTCGGAGCGGTCGCCGCTACCCACCAGCGAGCGCCGCTGCGCCCCGATGGCGTCGTTGTGCTTGCGCAACTCCATTTCGTAGAGGCGCGAGCGCAGCACTTTCAGGGCTTTCTCGAAGTTTTTGATCTGCGACTTTTCGTCCTGACACGACACCACTAGCCCCGAGGGCGCGTGCGTCAGGCGGATGGCCGAATAGGTGGTGTTGACTGACTGCCCGCCCGGTCCTGACGAACAGAAGGTATCCTTCCGGATGTCGTTCATGTTGAGTTCGACCTCGACGTCTTCCACTTCGGGCAGCACGGCCACTGTGGCGGCCGAGGTGTGCACCCGTCCCTGGGTTTCGGTGGCCGGCACGCGCTGCACGCGGTGCACGCCCGACTCGTACTTGAGCACCCCGTACACGTCTTCGCCCGACACCGTGGTAATGATTTCTTTGTAGCCACCGGCCGAGCCTTCGGTATAGTCGAGGGTCTCGAAGCGCCAGCCACGCCCTTCGGCGTAGCGCTGGTACATGCGGTAGAGATCGCCCGCAAAGATCGCCGCTTCGTCGCCGCCCGTGCCGGCCCGGATTTCCAAGATGGCATTCTTGCCGTCGTTGGGGTCTTTGGGAATCAGCAGCAGGCGAATCTCTTCTTCAAGTTCTGTACGCTGCTGACCCAGCGTGTCGAGTTCGGTCTTGGCCATTTCGCGAAACTCGGGGTCTTTTTCAGTCTGGAGCATCTCGCGGGCGCTCTGCTGGTTGTCTAGCACCGACCGATATACCTCATAGCGGTCCATGATTCGCTTTAAATCCTTGTATTCTTTACTCAGGCGAGAATATTGGCGATTGTCTGCCATGACGTCCGGACTTACGATGAGTTCATTAACCTCGTCGTAGCGGCGGCGAATAGCTTCTAATTTGTCAGTCATAGGTGAAATGTCAAAAAATGCAGCCTGGCCCAGCAAGGGCAACAGCTACGAAAAGGCTACAAAAATAGCAAAAAGGACGGGGCATTAACGCGGAATTGACCAGATACGAGTGGCTTGGGCCTAACAGCCATACCCAAAACTTACATCCAGATTACGCAGGCGGCACCCCCTCATTTCATTGGCAGTTCATATTTACGGAAAATTGGTTCGGCAATCCGGCACAGGCTCCTATGAAACTCAAAAGTTTACTGATATTTTCTTGGGGATGTAGCTTAGCTTTTTTGTGCTACGTCCCGCTGACCGCCTTCGGTCAGGGCAGTTTGTATCGCTACCACGCGGTATTCATCTATAACTTTACTCGCCATATCGAATGGCCCACGCAGTCAGGCCATTTCGTCATTGGGGTGCTGGGCCGCACACCCGTACACGGAGAATTGGAAAAACTGAGTGCCAATCGGCAGGTGAAAGGACGCCCCATCGAGGTACGCCATTTCAAAAGCGTAGACGAGGTGACCGCGTGTCAGATCATCTATCTACCGCCCCAAGAGAGCAAACACTTTGGTGCCCTA
>DAIMZG010000273.1:0-2478 GCA_036734065.1 Catalimonadaceae bacterium | reverse complement strand
TGACTGATAACTTAAGGGTGATTGGGTGAAATCTAATAGGTAAATATTCTTGCAAGCAAGCAGTTTGCAGACTAAAAATCAAGTACTCTACGGGAAGAAAAAGGTTGCCAAAGGCGTTTGTTTCCCAACAAAAAAATGGACGCAGGCCCGGAGGGCTTGCGTCCATCTGCTTAGCGGGCGGTCAGCGCGGGTGTGTGACAGTCGTCCGTGCCAGCCGTGGCGCGGGCACCTTCCAACTTGACGGTGCGCTCTACGGGGTTGTAGGGGCACTTAATCAATGTGCCGCTGGCGTCGAGCAGTTCTAGCTTCACCGTGACGTCGCCCATGGGCAGGCCTTCGATGGCGTAGGGTGCCCACTCGTCGAGCATAAATTCCTGCCCGTTGATGGTGGCCCGCACGCGGTTGCCGTCGGGGCTGAGCGTGGTATTGACCAGGAAAAAGTCCAGCAGCAGTTCTTTGGTATCATCGCCGCTGTAAGTGCCTTTGGGGCGGCTGTAGAACATGTGCGGCTCGTCGAGGTTGTGCGGCTCGCCCGAGGGGTTGCCCACCGTGAAGCTCTTCAGCACGTACGCCTCGGGGTTTTTGACACTTTCGTGGTAGGACCGCGACAAGAACGAAAGCACCGTATGGTGGCCTTCTTCCAGTTCGAGCGCGTGCTCGGGGTTGTAGAGGGCGATGTAGGACTGATTATCCACGATCAGGTGAATGTGCTGGCCATCGCCCGAATTGGCCAGTCCCTTGCCTTGGGCGTCGGGCGTTTGGGCCTTGAGTTCGAAGTTTTTGACTTCGTACTTCAGCGTGGTGTTGCCCTGCACCTCTTTTTGGACCGGCTCGGTCATCTGCAGCATGGCGTCCATGTATTCGGGCGAATCGCCGACCTTGCGGATCGAAAGGGTGGGGGTATCGGCTTCGGCCGCCGTCGTGGTATCGGCACCCGTTGTGGTAGCCTGATCTGTAGTAGCACCACCGCCGCACTGACTAAAGAGCATCATCAGGCCGAGGCCCATACCAAACGTGAGAAAGTTTTTTTTCATAAGAGAAAGCGTTAAATGGAAAGCTGAGAAAGCTACTACCCGGGCAGTAGCTATTTTTCGACGCTATCGTTACGTACCCAATGGCCCGAATGTTGGCTCGGCAACCGTCCGGACATCGGCTCCCTTGTAATCTTATGCGCTATTTTCTCGAAATTGCCTATGCCGGCACGCACTACCACGGCTGGCAAGCCCAACCCAATGCCGTGACCGTGCAGGGCACGCTGGAGGCGCAACTGGCCGTGCTGATGCGGGCGCCCGTGCCCATTACGGGCAGCGGCCGCACCGACACGGGCGTCCACGCCTGCCAGCAATTTGCCCACTTCGACGTGGACACGCCCCTGGCGCCCACTGAGTTCGTCCGCAAGCTCAACGGCCTGTTGCCCGCCGACATTGCCGTGCACGGCCTTTGGCGCGTGCCCGACGCCGGCCACGCCCGCTTCGATGCCCTGCTGCGCAGCTACCAGTACCGCATCAGCCGCCGCAAAGACCCCTTTCAACCCCGGGGCTTCTACCTCTACGACCGCCCCCTCGACGTCCGGCGGATGAACCAGGCGGCCGCCCTGCTGCCCGACTACGAAGACTTTCGGGCTTTCAGCCGGACGCACACGGACGTCAATCATTTTCGGTGTCACCTCACCGAGGCGCGTTGGGAAGACCTGGGCACGCACCTGGTCTTCCACGTGTCGGCCAATCGGTTTTTGCGCGGCATGGTGCGGGCCCTGACGGGTACGCTCATTGAGGTGGGGCTGGGCCGGCGGTCGCTGGCCGATTTTCGGCGGACGCTGCGCAGCGGCGACCGCCAGCAAGCCGGCTGGGCCGCCCCGCCGCACGGGCTCTACCTCACCAAGGTGGCCTATCCGACGGGTTTTTTGCAGGATGCCGGGGTTATTTCAGATCAAAGCGATGCTGCTCTTGGCGGGGAAGGCCAGCGTTAACCTTATTGGCTCAGGGAAGGATCAAAAAGCCGTCACCGTGTTTTCCGTAGCAAAACGGGTGAGCATTGCGATTACCCATCCGTTGTCCTCAATGGGTGGGCATGCACGCACCAGATTAGGCCTACGAAGCAAACGGAAAAGGAAGCGGAAACCCTAGGGGTAGCAAAAAAACCAGTATTTTTTGATAAATTTCGGCCCACAAAGGTTACGATTGTGCAAAGAAACCCCTGTCGTAATCGTGTAGTACACGTTTATTACACGGATAAATGGCTCTAGCAAGTCTTAATATAGGACAGTCTGGGTGAATTGGGCAGGTATATCAATAAGACAAATAACCGGATATATGTGCTGATATTGGGGAGTTATGCACCATTTTAAAACGACACTCACCATAACATTCACAATATGACATTATCAAAACTAATAGTTCACGAGTTAAAGAAAGAATCAGGGACAACAATTGTTAATCTTGTAACTTCAAATCAACTAATTCCAATTGACAATCAATC